>CAZIPQ010000006.1:0-12754 GCA_964541165.1 uncultured Muribaculum sp. | reverse complement strand
ACCATGCCATCAATAAAGGAGCGGATAAATAATGGCGAAATCGCTGACTGCGGCAACGATATGTCACCCAATGTGGAGCAGATCGTCATGGTATCGCCCGACGCACTTTTCATGTCGCCCTATGAGGGGGTTGACAATGACAGCAAGCTCACGGTATTGGGGATACCAATCATACCGATGGCCGACTATATGGAAACCTCCCCACTCGGCCGTGCTGAATGGATGCGCCTTTACGGAAGGCTGACAGGACACGGAGCCGAAGCTGACTCACTATTCAATGTCATCGCATCGGAATACATGCGTATGAGCCAACTCGCCAAGGGCGCGTCGAGTCGACCAACGGTTCTGATGGACCGCGTATATTCCGGGCTGTGGGATGTTCCCGGAAAAAATTCGACGACCGGATGCTTCATCGAAGATGCCGGCGGTATCAACATCTTTAACGACAAAACGGCGGCAGTATCGCGCCTGGCTCCGGAAGAGGTTCTTTTCAAGGCACATGATGCCGACATCTGGCTGATTCGCTACGGCATGGCTGCTCCACTGACAATGAAAGATCTCGGCAACGAAAATCAGCTTCACAAGCAGATAAAAGCCTATCGGGAAGGAAATGTATATGGATGCAACACTTTCGCCGTCGACTATTTCGGCGAAATACCGTTCCATCCTCATCGCCTCTTAGGGGATATGATAAGGGTATTTCATCCCGAAATTTCGTCAGACTCACTGCCGGAACTCCGATATTTTCAGCCTCTCAACTAATTGCCGTATATGCGTACTCTCTTTATTATCCTGCTGATCGCCTTACTGTATGTGCTTAATCTCTTTTTCGGAGCTGTCCACATCGATGCCTCCGTCATTGCTGATGTGCTGACCGGAAAAGGCGATGTGCCGGAAGCTGTACGCTACATCATATTAGGAAACCGGTTGCCGCAGGCCACAACCGCACTGCTGGCCGGCGCGGCACTCGCCGTAGCCGGATTATTGCTGCAGACCGCATTCCGCAATCCGCTTGCCGGCCCCTCGATACTGGGAATTACCTCAGGTGCAAGCCTCGGAGTGGCATTGATAATGCTTGTGTCGGGAGGAGCCATCGTCATGGGTTCAATGTCGATTGGCGGCTACGCTGCCATTCTTGCGGGTGCCTTCGCCGGAAGCATGGGTATAATGGCACTGCTGCTTCTCCTGTCCACATTGCTGCGCAACAACCTGATGCTGCTGATAGCCGGCATCATGATCGGCTACCTGACATCATCGGTCATCATGCTGCTTAATTTCTCAGCGTCAGCTCAAGGCCTGCAGAATTATGTCATGTGGGGTATGGGATCATTCAACGCCGTCACAGCCGACCGCCTGCCCCTCTTTACCCTGTTTATCATCGCAGGTCTTGTCATGTCGCTCCTACTCATAAAACCGCTTAATCTTTTGTTACTCGGTGACGGATATGCCCTGAATCTCGGCGTCAACCTGAAACGCATGCGCAATATGCTGCTCCTCGCCACCGGCATCCTTACCGCCACCGTTACAGCCTACTGTGGTCCGGTAGCATTTATAGGACTTGCCGTGCCCCATATCGCACGGCTGATATGGCACACTGACAATCATCGCATACTCATGCCGGCAACAATGCTGACAGGTTCGGCCGTGGCTCTGTTATGTACGCTGATAAGCGTGATGCCTTCCGACGGCCTGCTTCCAATCAACGCGGTGACACCGATAATCGGTGCACCCGTCGTCATATACGTCATTCTGCGACGCCGCGGTTAACCGCCTATCTCCGACAGTTCAAGCCAGCGCATCTCCTTTTCATCAAGCAGCTCCTTTACCTCTTCATAGCGTGCTGACTTCTCCACGATATTATCCACTACCGCACCGCTGTTAAACAGAGCCTCAAGCTCATTCTTCTCAGCCGTAAGAGTGTCTATCTCCTCTGTAAGTGACTCAAGCTCACGTTGCTCCTTGTAGGTCAGCTTGCGTGCACGCTCTTTTACCCTTGCAGCCACCGCCGGCTTTTGCTCGGGCTCGGCAGATGACGTCTTAGGTTGTTGCGACAGCCATTCACGGTAATCGGTATATCCTCCGGGGAAATCCTTTATGACGCCGTCGCCCTCAAACACAAACAGATGGTCAACTATGCTGTCAAGGAAAAATCGGTCATGGCTCACCACAATAAGGCATCCGGCAAAGTTGCGCAGATAATCCTCCAGTATCGCCAGTGTGACAATGTCAAGATCATTGGTCGGCTCGTCAAGAATCAGGAAATTAGGCGAGCGCATCAATACCGTTGCCAGATGTAGTCGGGCCCTTTCGCCGCCGCTGAGCGTATGGATGTATTTCTGCTGGTCAGCGGGAGAGAAAAGGAAATGTGTGAGAAACTGCATAGGTGAGTAACGCACGTCACCATTTACCACAATGTCATCGGCAAGCTCGGTAACGGCGTCAATAACACGCTTGTTCTCATCAAAAGCTATACCTTCCTGACTGTAATAGCCGAATTTTACGGTCTCACCGACATTCCATGCTCCCGAGTCAGGCTTAACGAGACCCTGAAGCATTTTAATAAACGTGGATTTTCCTACACCATTATGACCGATTATGCCGAGTTTTTCGTATCGGGCAAATGTATATGTAAAGTCATCCAGAATGATCTTATCACCGAAGCGCTTATTCACCCCTTCTGCCTCGAAAATCTTGGATCCTATATATGACGACTTCACGTTCAGGTCGACATTATCCTCGCCCAGACGCACCTGCGACCGCTTTTTAAGGTCATAAAAAGCATCTATGCGATACTTTGCCTTGCCGGCACGTGCCTGTGGCTGCCGGCGCATCCATTCCTGCTCCTTGCGAAGTGTATTTTTTACCTTTGCAAGTTCAGCGGTCATGGCGTCGATACGCTCCTGACGGCGCCTCAGGTAATAGTCATAGTTGCCATTGTAGGTAAATATCTGCTGACGGTCAATCTCTATTATCTTGTTGGTCACCCTATCCAGGAAATATCGGTCATGGGTCACCATAAGCAGCGTCACTCGTGAACGCTTGAGATAATTTTCAATCCATTCTATCGATTCTATGTCAAGGTGATTGGTTGGCTCATCGAGTATTATAAGATCCGGCTTACCGAGGATCACATGTGCCAGTGCCACCCTTTTGGCCTGACCGCCCGACAGCGTGCTTATCGTGGCATCATGATCAGTGATACCCAATTGGGTCAGCATCTGTATCGCGCGGTCTTCAAAGTCCCAGTCATCATGGTCGGTCTGTCGCGGAGCTGTCATAATATAGTCCCTAACCGTCACCGCGTCACCGAAGTCAGGAGTCTGATCGAGAATTCCCACACGCAGGTCTGAACGGAATATAACCTCGCCAGAGTCGGCTGTCTCTTTACCTGCTATTATATTAAGCAATGTCGACTTACCGGTACCGTTTTTGGCTATCACACCGATTTTGTCACCTTCATAGACGCCAAATGTCACGCCGTCAAAGAGTAGCCTGTCGCCATAGCTCTTAGTCAGATTATCGACTTGTAAAAAACTTGTTGCCATGTTGCAAAAGTACATAAAAAACGTGACTTTTTCATGTACTTAATAAAAATGGCCGCACTTGCATGCGGCCATTTTTATCATAAGTCTGACTATGTATCACTGACGCTGAAGATTTATACCAGCCTCAATAAGAGTAGTCTTTTCAATAATCTCAGGCATATCGGTGAGAACACCCTGCATCATTCCGGCCATAGCGCCAAATGTAGGATCGCTTGACATCAGCTGCATGAGTGCACCTACGAATTCAGGATCCTTAAACAGAGGTGCAACCGCTTTCAGCAGCGGAAGGATGAAGTCGGTACCGAGGTACACGCACAGGTCGTTGCCGTCGAGCTTATATGCCAAGGGAATACCCTGAGCTACCATAGGTGTCAGTTCAGGAAGCATCGGCATAAGTACCGGCATCAGTTTGCCTACGAGAACATTGGTTGCGTCCTCAGTGGCACGTGAACGAGATGCAGCGGCCATAATAGCCTGCGGATTGAGATAGAGACGGAGTGAATCCTGAGCGCTGACTACATACTGAGCCAGTCCTTCAGGTGAAACTTTCGGACCGGCAGCAACATTTTCAGCCTCAAGATAAGTAGCCACGATATTGCCGTTGTCCTTGAAAGTGACATCCTTAAGCATGGTCGACAGCATTGTGGGAACATTTACCATGATAGGAGTACCGTCAGGACCTACACCTGCCTGAATTATAGGCATTACAAAAGCAAGGTTGATAATGGTGTTGATGGGCATGGGATAAGGATTGCCTGTGCCGAACATATCGATAGCGGGAACCTTATCTGACTCCCATACAAAATGTACCGGATTGCCTTCACCCGTCCAGTCATCGATGGTAGGAACAGTCCACTTTCCTACAAGTGCGGTATTCTTCAGCTTGATATTGGTGACCTCCAACTTCAGTTTGTTGTGATCGCTGTACAGTACACCTGAATAATCGAAGGTACAATAGGGAGCGTCACTGTTACCATCGAAATAGCGACCAATACCCTCCTGCTTCATCGTGATATTAAGAACATATTCGGGTGAGCCGGGAATGATACCGGGAGTAGGAATAGCCATATCAGCCGGCATCTCTGCACGCGACAGGTTGGAAAGATCAAATGGCGTGCCGGTAAGATTCAGCATAGCATGATTGGCATCGGCACCGGGAACGAAAACTACCATCTTGCCCAGCTGGTCAGTACCGTTTACTGACAGCAGGAGCTCTTCGTCGGTAAATGTAGCCATCACATCCTTCTCATCATCATCGCTGCTACATGCAGTCATTACACCTGTCATTGCAACCGCGGTCAACAGGTATAGAAGTTTTTTCTTCATACTTTTTCTTTTGGTTATATAAATTGTAAATTATGTGCAAATATACTATTTTTTCATCAAAAGCAGTCGTTTAATTGTTAATTAATTAAATTTACGTAAATTTGCAACTTCTAAACATCAAGAGAATGAGATTACACTTATGCTTTCTTCTCGCTGCACTGACACTCATTGTATCGGGATGTGTGCAAAGCGAACCGCTTAACGCCGAATGTGATATCGTTGAGGCATCACTGCCTGCCGATTATCTTAACCGCCAGCCCGTTATCCAAAATGACAAGGTGCTTTTCATCGTCAAGAGCGATGTCAACATCACCTCACTGGCTCCTACTTTTGAACTTACGCCGGGCGCTACCATCGAGCCGGCAAGCGGTACACCCCGCAACTTCACCACTCCTCAGGAATACACCGTCACCTCCGAGGATCGCAAATGGCATAAGGTGTACACTATCGAGGTACAGTCCAACAGTACTATTAATCTCAATTACAACTTTGAGCATGTACGTCTCCAGAACAATTACGACGTATTTTACGAAATAGGTCCCACAGGCAACGAGACTATGGCATGGGCATCGGGCAACGCCGGATATGCCATGAGCGGTGTCGCCAAGACTGCCGATGAATTTCCCACCTTCCAGATCTCGGAAGGACGCACCGGCAAGTGTGCGGCTCTTGTCACACGCAGCACAGGCTCATTTGGTATAGGTGTGAAAAAGCCTATCGCTGCCGGTAACCTTTACATCGGCACGTTCAACACTCTGTCGGCCATCACCAGTCCCCTTAAAGCCACCCGTTTCGGCGCAGGCGCCACATTCATGAACGAACCGCTGTACTTCAAGGGATGGTACACCTATAAGCCCGGTGATGTATTTACAATACTCAACGAAAACGGCAAGCCGGAGGAGGCTCCCGGACGTGTCGACAAATTCAACATCTACGCCGTTCTGTTCGAGACTACCGCTACTGTCGAATGGCTTGACGGTACCAACGTGCTTGCCGCCGACAACCCGAATATCGTGGCTGTGGCCGAGATTGGCGACGACAAGCGTGTAGCCACACCGGATTGGACCGAATTTTTCATCCCATTCGTCTATCGCCGTGCCATTGATCCGGAAAAAATGGCGGCAGGACGTTATTCACTCACGATAGTGTGCTCGTCAAGTATCGACGGCGACCTATTCCAGGGCGCTGTCGGCAGCCGACTCTGTATCGACGAACTTTCGCTTGTGTGCAAAAGCGATGATGACAAGAACAACTAAAATTTCAAGCAATGATCAACAGGTTTAAAAATATACTGTCCCTCGCCGTCATGGCGGCCGGCACTCTTACCGTCAGCGCATCTACAAACGAAACTCCGTCATGGAATACTACCCCCGGCTTCCATTATGAGGTAAACACAGGCTTCAATATCGGAGGTGCCGCTCCACTCCCCATGCCGGCTGAGATACGTAAGATCGAGGGTTACAATCCCAATCTTAACCTGAGGCTCGGAGCCAAGGCAAGCTATTGGTTTGCCGGCCAGGACAAATGGGGCATCGCCGCCGGCATCCGGTTCGAGACAAAGGGAATGAAAACTGATGCGAAAGTCAAGAATTACGGTATGGAGATCATTCAGGACGGCAGCCGTGTCAGCGGACGCTGGACAGGAAAGGTCCACACCAATTACAGCAGTACCCAGCTTGCCATACCTGTAACGGCACTCTACCGGCTCAACGACCGATGGATGCTTGAAGCTGGCCCATATATCGCGCTGGCTCTCAACAACGATTTCAACGGCCATGTATATGACGGATATCTACGCGAAGGTGATCCCACCGGTGAGAAAGTGACGTTTGAAGGTGATGCACAGGCAGCCTACAACTTCTCGGATGAAATCCGTACCTTCCAGTGGGGCATTCAGGCCGGCGGCTCATGGCTTGCCATGAAGCACCTGTCGGTAAACGCCAATCTTAGCTGGGGTTGCAACGGGATTTTCAACTCATCGTTCAAGACAGTCACTTTCAGTCTGTTCCCGATTTATCTTAACCTCGGCTTCTCCTATCTGTTCTAAAGACGGCTCTCGTCGTTGTAAGAATAATAATTGTCGGGGGTGATGATAAGGTGATCCAGCACCCTTATTCCAAGCAGCTTTCCGCCATCCACAAGCCTGCGGGTAAGCGCGTCATCCTCCATGCTCGGACGCAATGTGCCTGACGGATGATTGTGGACCAGTATGATGCCCGATACCACATCGCCCTGCTCAAGCACCCTTTTGTAGAGCAGTTTGGGATCGACGACGGTACCCGCTGTACCTCCGCTGCTTATGCATATAGTATCAAGCACCCGGTTGGCACGCGAAAGCAGCATTACCCAGAATTCCTCATGGTTAAGACGCTGCAATTTTCCGCGCATTAAGCGGTAAGCGGCATCACTTCCCGTAATTACCGGCATTTCATCCGACGGCTCAGCCTGACAGCGTATGCCGAGTTCAATTGCGGCAGCGAGTCCTATGGCCTTGGCCGGACCGATGCCCGGATTATCCTTGATAATGTCCCTGATTGATTTACGAGCTATGGCCGACAGCTTCCCGTTATGGCGCGCAAGCAATTCCCGGCTCATGGTGAGCACTGATTTCCCTTTCATGCCGTTACCGAATATTATCGCAATCAGCTCGGCGTTTGACAGCGCACCGATACCCTGCGACATCGCCTTTTCGCGCGGACGCTCATCCTCGGCAAGATCCTCGATGAGGAGATAATCACGCATGCTCATTTGCCCTTACGCATAGCGACTTCCTGCTCGATATCGCGTCCGCGGCCAAGCACGATCTTGGTGAACCATGCGCGCAGAAATCCGGTACCGTATCCGACAATCTGAATGACCGATGCAGGGAGCGCAAGAGTGGCAATACGTATGCTGCGTGTTGCTGCCAAAGCGGCGATCCAGAGTGCGACAGCATAAATCCCGAGAGGCAGGAAAAACCACGGGCTGACTGTGCATCCGAGCACCAGAAGCACCACCCCGATTACCACAGCCACAGCCGGAAGACAATGCACGGCCTTGAGCGATCCTGGATAAAGCAACTTCAGGGTGATGCGCGACATGCCGAACACATGTACCTGACGCCAGAACTTGGCGAAATCGACACGGCGTTTATGATAGACATGAGCCGGATGAATAAGTCCAATCGAAAAACCGGCCTGCTTGATGCGGGTGCTCATGTCGATATCCTCCGAAAACATCTCGCGGAAACCGCCTACCTTGTCATATACCCGCCGCGAAAAACCCATATTGAATGTGCGCGGCGTAAACTTCTCCATGCTTCGCTTACCGCCACGGATACCTCCTGTGGTAAGGAATGAGGTCATGGAAAAATTGATGGCTTTCTGCAGCGGAGTGAATGACTCGTCAGCACTGTCGGGACCGCCGAAACAGTCAACGGGATTGCGCGACAGCTCGGCATCGAGGATGGCAAAGTATTCCTGTGGAATTACGCAATCGGAGTCAAAAAAGATAAAATAATCCCCCGACGCACGTTCCATGCCATAATTACGGGCTATAGAGCGGCCTTCATTTTCTTTATAATAATACTTGACGTCGACAGCCGATTTATAACGCTCGACTACTTTATCAGAACGTTCTGAGGAACCATCCTCTACGATTATAACTTCAAAGTCGGTAAACGACTGTCGGGCAAGGCTCGCCAGAAGATCCTCAACCTCGGAAATTCGGTTGTAAACCGGTATAATGACAGAGTATTTCATCAGCTCATTCGTGATTTATAGTCATCGTAAGTATATTGGCGCAGATATTTGCAGTCACCGGTCGAATCACAGAGCACTATCGACGGATGTGCGAGACCATTAAACATGGTGGTCTTGACCGTAGTGTAGTGATTCATGTCAAGTAAAGTCAGCTTGTCACCGATTGCCAGCGGACGGTCAAACGACCAGTCGCCTACATAGTCTCCGCTAAGACATGAATTGCCCCCTAACCTGTAGGTCGGTTTCTCAGGATCGAGTTCAACGCTTTCCGCTATTGCCGGCTGATAAGGCATCTCCAGGCAGTCAGGCATGTGACAGGCAAACGAGGCATCGATGATGGCGGTCTTTATCCCCTGATTTTCCACAACATCCACGACCGAAGTCACCAGATCGCCTGTCTGCCACGTAAAGGCACTCCCGGGTTCAAGTATCACCTCAAGCCACGGATACCGCGCACGGAAATCCTTCAACAGCTTGATCAGATGCTCCACATCATAATCCTTGCGGGTCATAAGGTGGCCGCCCCCCATGTTGACCCATTTTACCGATGGAAGATACTTTCCGAATTGACTTTCAAACGCTTCAAGCACCTTTGCAAGATCATAGGATGTCGACTCGCACAGCTGATGGAAATGCAGTCCTTCAAGTCCTTCCGGAAGGCTATCCCCTATCATGTCGGCCGTTACGCCGAAACGTGATCCCGGCAATGCCGGATTATAGATATCCGTCTCAATCACCGAACACTGCGGATTGACACGCAATCCGGGCGACACATGATGCGCACCGGGCTCGGCATTATGACGCTCTATATCAGCCTTAAAACGCTCGTACTGGCTTATCGAATTGAATGTGATATGGGTACTGCCGTCGATAAACCGACCGATAGTCTCAGGCGTATAGGCAGGACAGTAACTGTGCACCTCACCGCCAAGCTCCTCATTGCCGAGCTGCATCTCATTGAGCGAACTGGCCGTAGAGTCTTGGATATACTCACGGATAATGGGGAAACTGCGCCACAGCGCATTGGCCTTGAAAGCCATGATGATATTCACGCCGGCCTCACGCTTTACACGTGAGATAAGCTCAAGATTACGGCGCAGCTTATCCTCATAGACAATGTAGTAAGGGGTTGGCAGTTCAGAGACTTTCATTATGACAGTATTGAAAATTTTGCGAATTTAAGTAACAGTTTTTTTGAGCCGAGCGTATCAAAGTCCACGTCTATCCGGTCACCGGCAGCCTCGGTTGACAGGTGGGTGATGACTCCGCGGCCAAAACGGCTATGCTCGATTATCATACCCTCGCGCAACTCCGACAAAGTGTGACGGTCGTCAGCCGCGCCTCCTGCAGCTGAAGGTTGAGACGGTGACGGAGCTGCTGCAGGACGCCTCATGCTGTCACCGATAGGATGATTGAAAGTGTGCTTCCGTTCAGACATCACACTTTCACGGTAATTATCAATGGGATTGATCACTCCCTCAGGACGCGCGAAATCATTGCCGGTAGCGAGGTGCAGATAACGACGGTCGATATCCCGGACAAAACGCGACACGCTGCATGTCTTGGTCTGGCCATTCTTAAAACGGGACTGCGCATAACTGATCGTACAGTTGTAGCGAGCACGTGTGAGCGCTACATACATCAGACGGCGCTCCTCCTCTATATCGGCCGGAGAATCACCGGCCATGGCCGACGGGAAAAGCTCTTCCTCGGCTCCAACGATAAACACATTATTGAACTCCAGGCCCTTGGCGGCATGTACCGTCATCAGTGTCACCGCCGGTTCACCGGCCGCCTGAGTATCCTGATCGGTGGCAAGCGACACCTCGCCGAGAAAATCGCCGAGCGCGACAGCTTCTTCTCCGGCCTCGGTCTTATCGGTCACAAATGCCTTTATACCGTTAAGCAACTCCTGAAGGTTCTCCTGCTTGGATATACTCTCGGGAGTACTGTCGCTCATAAGACAGCTCAACAGACGGGTGGTAGTGATAATATGACGTGCAAGCTCATAAGCATCAGCTCCCTGTGCATTACGCACGTTGAAGTCGGCAATCAGGTCATGAAATTCAGTCAGCTTACGGGTAGTCGCAGCATTTACTCCTGTAGGATACAGTTCAGGGTGACTTATAACCTCCCATGCGCTCACATTCCGGTCAATGGCACATCGAAGCACCTTATTGACCGTGGTCTCCCCTATTTTGCGCGACGGATAGTTGATGACACGCTTCAATGCCTCATCATCGGTCGGATTGATGGCAAGACGGAAATAGGCTATCGCATCCTTTACCTCCTTACGCTGGTAGAAAGAGAGTCCGCCGTAAATGCGGTAAGGGATATTTCTTTTACGCAATGATTCTTCCAGAATACGCGACTGTGCATTGGTACGGTAAAGAATCGCATACTCATCATAGCTGTCATGATTGCGCATCCTGAGCTGCGATATTCTGTTGGCCACAAGATAAGCCTCTTCGAAATCGCTGTAACTCTGCACGACCTCGATACGTGAGCCCACATCATTCTGTGAGAACACATTTTTAGGTATCTGCTCCTTATTCTTGGCGATCAGCGAGTTGGCGGCATTTATGATATTTTGGGTCGAACGATAGTTCTGCTCGAGCTTGAACGTGCGCAACTGCGGATATTCCCGACGAAGAGTTAGAATATTCCGGATATTTGCGCCACGGAAGGAATAGATGCTCTGGGCATCGTCACCGACAACACACAGATGGCCGCTACCCTTGCACAGCTGCGAGATTATGAGATGCTGGGCGAAATTGGTGTCCTGATACTCGTCGACCAGCACATAGCGGAAAAATTCCTGATAATGACGAAGCACTTCGGGGTTATCACGCAGCAACACATTCGTGTAATAAAGCAGGTCGTCAAAGTCCATGGCTCCGGCCACGAAACACCGGTCACGGTATATCCTGTAAATCTCATGCAGGCGAGGACGCTTGGCCCTGCGGTCAGCCTCCTGGATATCGGCAGCCATTGCATACCGCTCGGGAGAGATGAGGGCATTCTTCGCATTGGATATGGCTGACAATACTACCGATGGCTTATAAATCTTGTCATCGAGCTCCATATCCTTGATGATTGTCTTGACAAGTGACTTGGAGTCAGACGAATCATATATCGTAAATGAACTCTTGAAACCGATTTTTTCGGCATTCTGCCTGAGTATGCGGGCAAATATAGAGTGGAATGTACCCATCCACAGCTTCGAGGCCACGGAAGCGCCGACTACCCCCTCGATACGCTCACGCATCTCACGGGCGGCCTTGTTGGTAAATGTAAGCGCCAGTATGCGCCAGGGTTCATAGCCATGAGCCAGCAGATGCACGATTTTATAGGTCAGCACACGGGTCTTTCCCGACCCAGCACCGGCTATCACAAGCTGAGGGCCGTCAATATATAAAACGGCCTCCTGCTGCTGCATATTCAAGTCCTGTATATAGTCATTCATCGGTAATGCAAAGATAGTGTTTTTTACTTAATCAGTCAACACGGACACCGCTCGTGAAGGAATTTAAAAATTTGTGTATCCGAGATTTTTTTCATAATTTTGTTACCTATAATATCTCAAGAAATCTACTATTTATAAATATGTCAGAAGAAAAAAAGGACTATAGTGCCAATAGCATCCAAGTGCTTGAAGGACTGGAGGCTGTGCGTAAACGTCCCTCAATGTACATCGGTGACACCGGAGTAAAGGGACTTCATCACCTTGTATATGAAGTAGTCGACAACTCTATTGACGAGGCCCTTGCCGGCTATGCCACCCATATTGATGTGACAATCAACGAAGACAATTCGATAACCGTCATTGATAACGGCCGCGGTATTCCCGTCGACATGCACGAAAAAGAGCACAAGAGCGCCCTTGAGGTGGTGCTTACAGTGCTTCATGCCGGTGGCAAATTCGACAAAGGTTCCTACAAGGTGTCGGGCGGTCTGCACGGAGTCGGCGTCAGCTGCGTAAACGCGCTGTCAACCTATCTGCGTGCCGAAATTCACCGTGACGGAAAGGCATATATGCAGGAATATTCATGCGGAAAGCCGACTACCGCTCTTGAGATAATCGGCACAAGCGAACGCACGGGTACATCAATCACCTTTAAACCTGACAGTTCGATATTCAAT
>CAZIPQ010000005.1:0-48994 GCA_964541165.1 uncultured Muribaculum sp. | reverse complement strand
ACCGGAGACTTCGGATTTGCTTTTGATGGCGAAAAGTTGTGTTGGTGCTCCGGTATAAATGTTGGTAATGATGGTAAAGTGACTATCTATGATGAGAATATGGATGAGCTTACTTCATTTATAATCAAGAATGTTGGTCCGGATGGAAAATATGAATTCGTAGGACTTGATACGAGTTTTTCAGGTAACGGAGAGTTAAATGCCTATGAGAGTGTATACGTTACCCGCGGTGTATTCACTAATGATAATAAATGGTGCTATTGTCTTGCTGACGAGAATGGTAAGATGTATGTATACAATGAAGATGGAAATTTGGTTGGTGAACTTCCTTTCAATTTGGATGATTATGCTTGGCCTGAATTTCATTTGTCAAACGTATACAGCGGCAAGCCATTCATATCGATTACAACTTTTCCAGAAGGTGAAGAAAGTGCCCCTGTCAATTATATCTGGAGCTTTTATGGCACATCCGGTACCTGGGCACCTACTGTCAAAATGCAGGTTAGGGCTTATCCCAATCCTCTTCCCGGTGGTGAACCGCTGACGATTGAGCTTCCGGAACCTGCAGGTGCCGACACTTTTATATGTATCAATGATTTGCGCGGACGCCAGGTGTTCCGCCGCCGTGTTAATGTCGGCGAGACATCTTTTAAGGTTCACAACCGCTTCAGCCATGGTGCTTATGTCTATACAGTCATAAATAAGTCCGGGGTGGTGGCTTCAGGAAAGCTGCTTGCTGAATAAGGATTTTATATCAGATAGTCAAAAAATACCGGACTTCATTTACAAAGTCCGGTATTTTAGTATCGAGTGGGTAGATTGACGTTGTGATTTTCGTGAAAAATAATTACTTTTGCATCCGATTTAAAGGCCAGTTACGATGAAACTCATTGCTGATAGCGGTAGCACCAAGGTTGAATGGTGCCTACTTGATGGCTCAAAGCCTGTGAAACAGATATTTACTTCGGGATTTAACGCATTGATGCTTACCGAAGAAGAGATAGCGCAATATCTTGATGACGAGTTATTGCCGCAGCTTGGGGAATATGCTCCTCAGGTTACCGAAGTGCACTTCTATGGTGCCGGATGTATTGACGAGGAGGTATGCCGCAATGTGCGCCGTGCCATCCGTCAGAATATCGACGCCTCTGCTATCGAGGCCCATTCCGATCTGCTTGGAGCGGCGAGAGCCCTTTTTGGCGAAAACGAGGGTATCGCATGTATTCTCGGCACAGGCTCCAACTCCTGTTATTATAATGGCCGCGAGATAAAGGATCACGTGAGCCCGCTCGGATTTATTCTCGGTGATGAGGGCAGCGGTGCCGTCCTGGGTCGCCATCTTATCGGCGATGTGCTGAAAAATCAGTTGCCGCCCGAGCTTTGCGACAAATTCATGGATGAATATCACCTTGAACGCACAGCCATCATGCGTCGCGTCTACAAAGAGCCGTCGCCCAACCGCTTTCTGGCTTCCGTGACTCCGTTCCTTCTCAAAAATATAGAGGAGCCGGCTATCCATCGTCTTGTGCTCAACGAGTTTAAATCATTCTTCGTGCGTAATGTGGCGCAGTATGACCATTATCGTGATCTGCCGGTAAGCTTTGTCGGTTCGATTGCCTATCACTACCGTTCGGTGCTTGATGAGGCTGCCGCCGCTCTCGATGCGCAGGTGGCTACGGTGATGAAAACACCTATGGAGGGGCTTATTGCCTACCATTCGGTTCGCTGACGAGTCAACAAAATCGAGTGGACGTGTGTTAACATTACATAACGTCCATTCACATGAATTTCACTGTTTCAGCTATCAAGAGAGTATGCCGCGGCGCAATTATGCTCGCCGTGGCTTTCGGTGTGTCTGCAATGCCTCTGAACGCCCGCCAGAAAGTCGGGTTGGTGCTTAGCGGAGGAGGTGCAAAAGGTTGTGCCCATATAGGTGTAATCCGGGCATTGGAAGAAAACGGTATTCCGATCGACTACATCGCCGGCACCTCCATGGGTGCCATAATCGGAGGCCTTTATGCCGCCGGATATTCGCCTGACGAAATGATGGCACTGCTGGAATCAAAGGATTTCGCATACTGGTCGACCGGACGGATCGATCCCGACATGAATTATTTCTATGCCAAGCCGACAAGGACTCCCAATCTTGCCACGCTTAATTTCGATCTGACCTCCAACTCCAATTCGTCGCCCGAGCTGCAGTTGCCGACGAGTCTTATCAGCCCGTTGCCCATGAACTTCGCGTTTATGGAGCTTTTTGCCAAGTACACGGCTCAATGCGACGGCAATTTTGACCAGTTGTTTGTGCCGTTCCGCTGCGTGACTTCCGATATTTATCACAAGCATAAGATCGTGTGCAAATCAGGATCGCTGGCCGACGCCATACGAGCCTCCATGTCATTCCCGATCGTATTCCGCCCGATAGAGATGGACGGCGTGCTGGTATATGACGGTGGTATCTATGATAACTTTCCGGTAGATGTGATGGAGAACGACTTTAAGCCTGACATCATCATTGGCAGCAATGTGAGCGGACCTGATGCGAAACCTCAGGAAAACAACCTGATGCAGCAGCTGGAGGATATGATCATCCAGAATAATGACTATTCGCTTCCTGCGGATCTCGGTATAAAGATGGATGTCCCGGTCAGGATGTTCGGACTTCTTGATTTCCAGAAATGTGAGGAAATTTCCTCGATCGGCTACAAGACCGCTATGTCGATGATGGACTCCATCAAGACACGCGTCACCGCGCGTACTACTGCAAGTGACGTTGAGGCAAAGCGTCTGCGTTTCAAGCATGCAACACCTACGGTGACATTTGACTCGGTCGTGGTACATGGAGCCGCTCCAGCCCAGAATGAGTATATCAAGTATCTGTTTACCAAAGGAAGTGACAATACCTTCGGACTTCCCGAAGCCCGTGATTCTTATTATCGTGCCATCGCTCCTGGTAAACTCAACAATCTTGTGCCACATGCCGTATTGCGTGATTCTACGGGACTGTTCACACTCGATCTCGCAGCTGATGTCAAGAACGGGTATAAGTTTGGCATCGGAGGCTTCCTGAGCACCAATACGCTTTCGATGCTGTTTCTGTCGGGTGGCTACAACACCTATTCATTCAATTCGATAAGCACTTCTCTCGATGCTTGGCTCGGACAGAGTTATATGGCGGCGATGGCAAATTTCCGAATTTCATTGCGCACAAGTTTCCCAAGCTATCTGAAGCTGATCGGAGTATTGTCGCGTGAGAAATTAAATGACAATAATCATATTTTCTATGATGACGGAACGTTGCTTGTAAGTGAGTCGGAGGCTTATGCCCGTTTGCGCTACGGTATCGGTGTCGGACGCAGTGGCCTCGTGGAGATTGACGCCGGTGTGGGACGTCTGAGCAATCATTTCTACAACGGACTCACTGTAAGTCCGCTGACCCGTGACCGCGCCACTTATATATTGGGCGAACTCCGTGCCAATTATGAATTTAACACACTTGACAATGACCATTATTCCACTCAGGGGCGCTACGTAAAGGCTACCGTGACCGGATTCTATGGCGACCGCAGTTTTTACCGTCACAATGACCGAGAGTCGAGGATGAATGATAACGGCCTGAAGTGGGTACAGATGAGGTTTGACTACGAAAAGTTCTGGAATGTCAACCGCAAGTGGAGTGTGGGATTGGAATATAATATGGCTGCAAGTTCTGCTAAGCTGATTGACAATTATGCCGATGCACTTGTCATGTCGCCGGCATTCAATCCGACCCCCGCGAGCTACAATTCGTTCAATAAGGCATTGCGTGCACCTGTGTGGGCATCACTCGGATTTGTTCCGGTTTATAAGATAAACACTATGTTCCAGATCCGCGGCATGTTCCATGGATTTATGCCCTGGCAGTCGATCAAGCCGGTTATGCCGACTGAGCCCGATGGTGTGATAGGAGCCCGATATGGCAAGAAACTCTCAAATCCTGAATTCTTCGGTCAGTTGTCGGCTGTCTATTCGCTTCCGTTTGCCCACCTGTCGGCTTATGCCGATTATTGTACGGATCCCGGTATCAAGTGGAACTTCGGTATATCTCTTGGCCTCTTCTTCCTTGCTCCGAAATTCATGGATTGACAGGAACCTGCTGCATAGATAAAAAGTAAGAATGGCTATCCATCACGGGTAGCCATTCTCAGGTTTTTGAAGTATGTAAATCAGTAATTATTATTAATTGAGATATCTACGGTTGTTTTTCAGTTGACGGCATAATTGACTTTATCACAGTCGGCTGTAGCTGTCCGGTAATATATACGGCCTGAATTGTTCCGTCAGATGATCTTACGAGCATGAACAGCTTGTTGAGCAATTCTCCGTTTCCCTTTGCATATATGTTGACGTGATCGCCGTCATTCTTGATAGTCGACATCAGATCAAGTCCGTTACTTACATCGGCAAGCATAGGCGCTATGCTGTCGCATATCTCGGGGACCGTGCAACTGAGAAGCTCCAGACTTTTCAAATCGCGTACAGTGTTGTGGAGCGGATTTTCAGGATTATCCCCAAACTTAGTGCCTGCTATTGATTTCAGCATCGGGCTATTTATATACACATACTCCACGCTGTCATATCGTTCGGCTATTTTCTCAAACGTGCGGTTTTGGGCCGGTGCATAGAACGCGACAGCGGTAAATGCCAATAAAAAGGATAATTTCTTAAATGCTGTCATTATCATATTCATTGGTGTTGGCATCATAATTCTCATCTTCACTAATTGAGTCATCGTCAGCTACCGGCATCAATATGAATTTAGCTGAGGTCTCGGTGACATATCGGTCGGTTGACCGTAATCCTCCTGCCACTAACTCAAGCGCGTGGGTGGTTTTGTCAAACGCTGTTTCCGGATCCGTGATTTCGTATGGACTGGTACGGAAACTACGGACAAACAACAGAGACAATGTGGCTACGAGTATGACCGATGCGGCAATGGCAATCGCCGAAGTTAAGCGACGTCCATGCCGTCTATGCGACTCCTGACGGTTCAGGCGCTCGATCATTATGTTGATAGCCGGAGCTAATTGTGACGGCATGTCCACTTCAGGCACTGAGGCCAGCGCATTTAGGATATCGCGCTCAGCCACGAGTTCGGCAGGAAGTGCATCGGCTTCATTTAGAAGTCGGCGCAGACGCTGTTCCTGACTCTGGTCAGTGGTGCCGTCATAGTAGGCGGCAAGCAACGATTGTATTTCCTGGATGGCTTGTTTAGTCATATTTTGTTATCGCAGTTTGCTATAAAGTTCTTTAAGCCGGCGGCGTGCTCTTGAGAGCAACGTGCGGGCATTTTCATATGACGTACCGGTTATTTCGGCTATTTCCTGTAAGGAATAGTCACCGTAGGAGCGTAGCCTCAGTACCTCCTGTTGGGCTTCGGGCAGTGTCGCCGCAAGATCGATCACTTTGTTAAGCGTGTCGCGTGACTCGATTGTCTGAGATAAATCGGTCATATCATCGGGACACATTTCACGCAGATCATCCGTGATCGGTACGTGGCGTCGCATGCGCAGCATGTCGGCACAGCAATTCCTGACCGTAGTCAGGCAGTAGGAGAGGGCTTTACTCTCATCGGGGAGTGCATCTCTCTTGTGCCATAGCTTGGCTACTGCTTCCTGAACAGCATCCTGAGCGTCATCACTATTGCCCAGAATGGCATAAGCCAAACGGTACATGGGCCTGTAATGAGGCATCACGATATGTCGAAAGTCGGTTGCGTCCATGAATATTCAATAGGTAGACGTAGCCGGAGAGAGAAATGTGACAGTCACGGAGAAAAATTTTAATTTTTTTTGCCCCAGCGCGCTTCCTGAAGTGCCTGCATCCGTTCTTCCGACGAGTTGTCGGCCGCATGCCAGAATACTGTTCCCTGAGCTGCATCAGGTAAAAACTGCTGTCTTACGAAATGCCCCGGATAGTCATGTGCATACTTGTAATTCTTACCGTAATCAAGCTCTTTCATGAGTGATGTGGGCGCGTTGCGGATATGCAGCGGCACCGGCAGGTTGCCGGTATTGTTGACATAAGACATGGCCGCGTCAATAGCCAGATAAGCGGAATTGCTTTTAGGGGAGGTGGCCAAGTAGACCGTACATTCAGCCAGCGGTATACGTCCTTCGGGCCAGCCTATTTTATGAATTACGTCAAAAGTGGCATTGGCCAGCAGCAATGCGTTGGGATTGGCAAGGCCGATATCCTCGGCGGCAAGTATGACGAGACGCCGGGCAATGAATTCGGGTGCCTCGCCGCCGGCTATCATGCGTGCAAGCCAGTATATGGCAGCATCCGGATCGCTGCCGCGGATACTTTTGATGAAAGCCGATATGATGTCATAGTGCATCTCTCCGGTCTTGTCATAGGCCATGGGATTCTCCTGCAAGCGTACGGTGACAACCTCGTCATCTATGACAAGCGGTTCGTTGGGATGAGTCGATTGTTCGAGCAGGTCGAGGATATTGAGCAGCTTTCGGGCATCGCCTCCTGCAAACCGGAACAGGGCCTTGGTGCTGTTGACCTGTACATCGCGCTTTTTAAGGACCGGATCGGTAGTTATGGCACGGTCAAGAAGTGCCTGCAGATCAGCTTCTTCAAGAGGCTTGAGCACATACACCTGAGCCCGTGACAGTAAAGGGCGGATGACCTCGAATGACGGATTTTCAGTGGTGGCGCCTATCAGAGTGACAATGCCGCTCTCTACGGCCCCGAGGAGGCTGTCCTGCTGAGCCTTGTTAAATCGATGGATTTCATCGATAAACAGTATCGGACGCCCTTTTGAGAACATGCTTGCGGCATCGGCTTTGCATCGGTCGATGACTTCGCGCACCTCCTTTACACCCGAATGTACGGCGCTCAGTGTATAGAATGGCGACTGTGTCGTATTCGCTATGATTTTGGCAAGAGTAGTCTTTCCTACACCGGGAGGGCCCCAGAGTATGAAAGAGGACACATTGCCTGAGTCGATCATGCGGCGCAGTATCGAACCGGGCCCTACAAGATGGGTCTGGCCTATATATTCATCGATTGTTTGCGGACGCAAGCGTTCCGCCATAGGTACTTGCATATAGCCGGTGATTATGGTATTTGTAATACAAAGATAACAAAACAAGCAATGACCATCGGCAAAGGTGATGTTAATTGTGTTTAATCGCTGAAAAGCATTAGCAGATTGAGAAAATTTTATTAACTTTACTGCTGAATTTACCGGAAATACCGCTTGTCGGTTTTTGCGTGTATAATTCACGAACTATGTTGGTAGTGTAAGTGTTTATTTTATATAAAATAGAAACACTTAAAAACTTTTATGTTATGAGCAACGAAGTAAAATCTAATCGTGCGCCGCAAGTATCACGTACAATCTTCGGTATTGTAATGATTGTCATTTACGTAGGCATGGGTGTCCTGCTGCTTATCAACTTCTTCAATTGGGAGAGCGGACCTTGGGAATGGCTGCGTTGGACGGGTGGTATCCTGTTCATAGTATACGGAATCTGGCGTGCTTACCGTCAGTTCAGTGGCATTGACCGTAACATAGGCGATGAGCCCTAACTAACAGGTGAGGTTATGAAGCATAAATTTGCGTCATTGGCAGCCGGTATGCTTGGCGTTGTCGCTCTCATGAGCCTTAGCGCCTGCGATAAAAAGACTACCAATTCAAGTACATCTGGCGTCGGCACTATTGTGTGCGATGCCAGCTTTCAGAATATAATGGATCAGGAGATCGATGTCTTTGAGTTTACTACCAAGGGCAACGCGAGCATAGTGCCTTACTATGTGTCAGAGAAGGCATGTATCGACTCGCTTCTCGATCTCAAGACCAAGACTATTGTGATAACACGTGAACTTAACGAAAAAGAGAAGGCATATCTTGAATCCAAGAACCGTAAGTCGCGTTCGGCACGCATTGCGGTCGATGCCATAGCTCTTATCGTCAATCCTGAAAATCCAATTGAGCAGATCTCCATGAGTGAGATCGCCGACATCCTTGCCGGCCGCTCGACTCAGTGGAGCGATCTCGAGCCAAGCAAGCTCGGTGAGATTCAGGTCGTGTTTGATGATGAGGGATCAAGTACGGTGCAGTACATGCGCGATTCGCTCATGAACGGCGCTCCGTTTGCTCCCAATGTATATGCGCAGCACTCCAACGTGGAGGTGTTTGATCAGGTTGCCAAGCGTAAGAATGCGCTCGGTATAATCGGTGTAAGCTGGATCAGTGCCGACATGAGCACCCGCGATCTTCCGCGCGAGGAGCGTATCAAGTCGCTCAACGAGCAGGATGTTACCACTACCACCTTTGACTCTTCAGTAAAGGTGCTCAAGGTGCGCCGCGATGACTCACTCCGTGCTTATCAGCCTTATCAGGCCTACATTTATGACGGCAGCTATCCGCTATACCGCTCGATGTACATGATCAGTACGGGCGTTAACGGTAGTTTGGCTCACGGCTTCTATTCGTTTGTCACCGGTACGGTAGGGCAGAAGATCATACAGCGCACTGGAATATTGCCCGCAAGAGTGCAGCCCCGTTTTGTCAATTTAAATTAAAACAAATATAGTAAAACCAATAAAACAGTTTAAACCGACATGAATTTAAGATTTTTGTTATCGCTCGCAGTAGCCGGAGCAATCACTGCTTCGGCTCAGGGCTACAAGGACGGCGTCGAGTATTACAAGGCCGACCAGTTCGGAAATGCCAAGGAGCTTCTTGAGCGCAACCTCAATGATCCTTCAACCGACAAGGCCGAGGCCTACTATTATCTGGGCGCCATCGCAGTTCAGGACAAGAACTACAATGAAGCTAAGGCTGATTTTGAAAAGGGACTTGCTGCCAATCCTTCGTATGCATACAACAAGGTTGGTCTTGGTCAGCTCGCTCTCATCAACGGTGATGAGAAGGGTGCTCAGGCTCTCTTTGACGAGGCCAAGAAGCTCAACAAGAAGGATGCCGGTGTATTTGTTGCCATAGGTCGTGCTTATTACAGCGTTGATCCGGTTAAGTATGCCAAGCAGATCGAGCAGGCTGATGCACAGGCAATGAAGGCCAACAGCAAGGATCCTGCAATCTTTATTTTCCGTGGTGACCGCAAGGCTGACGCTCAGCAGTGGGGTGAGGCTGCATCAAACTACGACAACGCTATCCTTTATTCAAAGGAGCAGCCCGCAGCTTATGTAAAGTATGCCAACGCTTACTTCAACGTAAATCCCGCATTTGCTATCGAAAAGCTCAACGAACTTCTTCAGATCACTCCTAACTCGGCTCTTGCACAGCGTGAGCTCGCCGAGAAGTACTACCAGAACGACCAGTGGTCAAAGGCTGCAGGTGCTTACGGTGATTACATCAAGAACCCCAACCACTTTACCGAGGACCGCGTACGTTATACCGTTCTTCTGTACTATGGTCAGCACTATGACGAGTCACTTCAGATCGCCAACGAGATTCTTGCCAATGATCCTAAGAATTTCCAGCTGAAGCGTATCGTATTCCTTGACCTGGCTGCCAAGCAGGATTTCCCCGCTGCCGAGGCTGCTGCCGAGAGCTTCTTTGCCCTTAACGATCCCGAAGCTAAATATACCGCCAACGACTACTCTACTTTTGCAGAGGTGCTTCAGGAACTTAATAAGGATTCACTTGCCATCGGCGAGTATGAGAAGGCTATCGCCATCAATCCTAACAAGCTTGATCTCTACAAATCACTCAGCTCGGCTTATTCAGGCGCCAAAAACTACAAGAAGGCTCTTGAGGTATATAAGTCATTCATCGACAAGGGTGATTATGTGACCAATGACCTCGTTACTCTTGCTAACCGCTATCAGAACGTAGCCGCTACTTCTGAGCCGGGTTCTCCTGAGAAGCTTGAGGCCATCAGCAATGCTATCGCAACCATCGAACAGGTTATCGCTAAGGTTCCTGACAGCCCAATTCCTATCCGTAACAAAGCACGTATGATGCTGGTTAAGAATGATAACAAGCCTTCGCTTGAGCAGGTTGAGACTTATCTCGAGATGCTCGGAATGCTTGATCTCGATCCTGAAAACAAGACCAAGCGTGAGGATATGTACAAAGAGGCTTACAGCCAGATCGCCTCTTATTATATCTCTGAGAAGAATATTCCCGAAGCCAAGGTGTTCTATGAGAAGCTCTATGAGCTTGATCCCACCAATCAGCAGCTCCGCGACTATATCGACAATATGAAGGAATAATACGATAATTCAATTTTTATTGAGAAGCTGTCGACCCTAAAGGTCGGCAGCTTTTTTAATTTTGAAAAAATATTTATTTTTGCAGTTGAAACTTTAGATTGAACTGACAATGATTGACTATATACGCGGAGCCCTTGCGGAACTGACTCCCACCTGTGCCATCGTCGAAGCTGCCGGTGTAGGCTATGAACTAAACATAACCTTACCTACCTTTTCAGAGCTTGAGGGCCGTGACGCGGTGAAGCTTCTTGTACATGAAGTGATACGTGAGGATGCCCATCAGCTGTTCGGGTTTCTCGACGAGCGTGAGCGCTCGATGTTCAGGCTTCTTATCGGTGTGTCGGGTGTCGGTGCCAATACCGCGCGTATCATATTGTCATCGCTTCCGGTGGCTGAACTTGAGCAGGTTATAGTGACCGGTGATGACAAGCGGCTCAAGGGAGTAAAGGGCATCGGAATTAAAACGGCCCAACGTATTATTGTAGACCTTAAAGATAAAATAAAAACTCCGGTTGACACGTTAATTATTCAGCCGCAAGCAGCTCCTGACGCCTATGAGGAGGCCCTGGTGGCCCTTCAGGTGCTGGGATACGCGCGGCCACAGTCGCAGAAGGTTCTGAAAAAGCTGTTTGATGCCACCCCGACGCTTAAAGTAGAAGAGGCAATCAGGCGCGCACTCTCCATGCTCTGACCTTTATGCGGCATCACTGTCGGTAGTCCATCATCGGGGTGCCGAGGGCGCATAAGATGAAGAAGCATAGTTTAGCAAAGATACTGTCATCAAGCATAGGTTTCGGGCTGATGCTCGGGGCTGCCTGCGGCATGCTCCGTGCGCAGGTCACGACATCCGGTCAGCTTATGCCGCCACCTCCGGCACCGCTCGTGGTGGTTCCTGACAGTACTGCCGGCCCGCTGAATGTAAATCCTACTTATCCGCCTTCATACGAGGCACTTGCAGCCGATAAACTGGCCATGGATCTCGCTACTCCTTCGAATATCACGACCGAAGTCGAATACGATATCGCTTCGGGATGTTATATTATCCGTACCAAGCTGGGCGAATATGAGGTAGCCACTCCGTTCATGCTCACTCCCGAGCAATACAACAACATGGAGATGCGTCGCTCGATGCAGCAATACTTCAATTCGCGTAATGCCGAACTCTTTCAGGGTAAAAAGGATAAGGAACCGTACAATGTGCTCGACATGAATTTTTCCATCGGGCCTCTTGAAAAGATATTCGGCCCCGGTGGAGTGCAGTTGCGCACTCAGGGATCGGTAAAGATATCGACCGGAGTCAAGTCTAACAAAACCGATAATCCGGCCCTGTCGCTGTCGTCAAGGAGAAAGACTTACTTTGACTTCGATCAGAAGATTCAGGCTACTGTCAATGCTTCGGTCGGTGACCGCATGAAGTTCAACATGAACTACAACACTGATGCGACATTTGATTTCGACAGCAAGAACATCAAGCTTCAGTATGACGGTACCGAGGATGACATTGTCAAAAGTATCGAAGCCGGTAACGTGAGTATGACTACCGGAAGTTCGCTTATCCGTGGAGGAACGGCGCTGTTCGGTATAAAATCCCAATTGCAGTTCGGACGTCTTACTGCAACCACCCTCGTCTCTCAGCAAAACAGCCAGTCGCGCAGCATAAGCACCAAAGGCGGTGCTCAGCTGACGCCGTTTTCTATCAATGCCGACCAGTATGATGCCAACCGTCATTACTTCCTCGCACATTTCTTCCGTGACAATTACGATACATTCGCGTCTACCCTGCCGCTGGTTACTTCCGGTATCAATATTACCCGTGTTGAAGTGTGGGTGACCAACAAGAGCGGTAACTATAACCAGAGCCGAAATCTTGTCGCGTTTATGGATCTCGGTGAAAACCGTGTGCTGGCGAGTGATTACTGGCAGCCCAACGCATCTCAGCCCAATCCTTCAAATTCATCCAATAACCTTCTGAGCATAATTAAGAATGACTATCCCGGAGCCCGTAATATTAATACGGTCACTCAGGTACTCGAACCTCTTGAGGCTTATGGAGTGGAAGGCGGTATGGACTACGAGAAGGTCGAGAGCGCAAGGCTGTTGCAGCCGTCGGAATATACCCTTAATTCGACACTTGGATATATATCAGTGCGCACTGCACTGAACAATGATGAAGTGCTGGCCGTGGCATTTGAATATACCTATCATGGCAAGGTATATCAGGTGGGTGAATTTTCATCGGATATCACCACGACCGATGAGTCGCTTTATGTGAAGATGCTTAAAGGTACTACGGTGACTCCGCGTCAGCCGGCATGGCACCTTATGATGAAAAACGTGTATGCGCTCGGCGGCTATCAGATGCAGAAGCAGAATTTTAAGCTGAATATCAAATATCTCAGTGATACAACCGGCACGGAGATCAATTATCTCCCGGTGGCCGGTATGTCAGACAAGCCGCTGCTTCAGGTGATGAATCTCGACCGTCTCGATTCAAACGAGTCTTCCAATCCTGACGGTTTCTTCGACTTTCTGGAGGGCTATACGGTACAGTCGTCAACCGGCAAGATAATTTTCCCTGTTGTCGAGCCTTTCGGATCGCATCTGGCAAAGGTGATCGGAAATCCAAGCGTAGCGGAAAAGTATGTTTATCAGGAACTGTACGACTCGACGCTTATCGTGGCGCGCCAGTTTGCCGACAAAAATAAATTCATGATGGTAGGCGAGTATCAGGCATCCAGCGGATCACAGATACGGCTTAATGCCACCAATGTGCCGCGAGGATCGGTAGTCGTGACGGCAGGAGGTGTGCGTCTCAATGAAAACAGTGATTATATCGTGGACTATATATCCGGTACCGTTACGATCACTAATCAGAGCATAATTGATTCGGGTGAAAGCATCAATGTTACCCTCGAGGATCAGTCACTCTTCAACACTCAACGCAAGACCCTCCTCGGACTTGACCTCGATTACCGTATCAACCGTGATTTTCATATCGGTGCCACCGTGATGCACTTTTCCGAGAAAGCACTGACTGAGAAGGTAAATATCGGCAACGAGGTCATCAATAACACTATCTGGGGCCTCAACCTGACTTATAACAAGCGGTTCATGTGGCTTACTAATCTGCTTAACATGATCCCGACGGTCAATGCCACCCAGCCGTCGACGCTGAATGTGAAGGCTGAGGTGGCTCAGCTTGTGCCGGGTAAGCAGCGGAGCGGGTCCAACAAGGGCAGCTCGTATGTTGATGACTTCGAATCGACGCAAACCGGCATCGATCTCCGCTCCCCGTATGCATGGACACTTGCATCCACTCCTTATGAGGCAGGTCCGGGAGCATTGTTCCCCGAGGCTGCCTTGTCCAATAACCCGGAATATGGTAAAAACCGTGCCCTTCTGTCATGGTACTATATTGACCGCATGTTTACCCAACGTAACTCCTCATTGTGTCCGGGCTATCTCAGCGCCGACCTGAAGCAGCTGTCCAATCCTTACGTGCGTGAAGTGACATCGACCGAGATATTCCCCAACCGAGAACTGGCTTATGGCGAGACAAACCTTATCCAGACTCTTAACCTGTCATATTATCCTACCGAACGAGGTCCTTACAATGTGGATGCCGTCAATATCGATGATAATGGCGCTCTTTTGAATCCCGAAAAGCGCTGGGGCGGCATAATGCGTAAGATTACCAATCCTAATTTCGAGCAGGCCAACATAGAGTATGTGCAGTTCTGGCTGCTTAATCCGTTTCTTGATCCTGAAAATCCCAATCTCGAGGGTGGTGATCTGTACATCAACTTCGGAGAGATAAGCGAGGATATCCTTAAGGACGGTCTGAAGTCATACGAGAACGGTATCCCGTTTGACGGGAATGACCGTTTCCTTACATCCACGGTGTGGGGCCATGTGTCAAAGCAGAATTCAATGACCTATGCATTTGACAACAATGCAAGTTCCCGACTCGTACAGGACGTCGGTCTTGACGGACTGAAAAATGATGACGAATTCCACTTTGACACATATTCGGATTATCTTGCCCAGCTGGAGCGGAAGCTCAGTCCTGCCGCAGTAGAACGTATGCGTCAGGATCAGTTCTCACCGTTCAATGACCCTGCCGGTGATAATTACCATTTTTACCGTGGTTATGATTACGATGAGGAGCGCCTTGGTGTGCTTGCCCGCTACAAGCATTACAATGGCGTGGAGGGCAACTCACTCTCACCGTCGGATGCTCCGGAACCTCTGTATCAGTCATCGCGCACGGCTCCTGATGTCGAGGATATAAATCAGGACAATACGCTCAACGAGTATGAGCGGTATTACCAGTACAAAGTGTCATTGCGCCCCGAGGATCTCGTGGTCGGCAAGAATTATATAACCGACAAGCAGGTGTCGATAGTCCCTACGCGTGAAGGCACACCGCAGACTGTCGAGTGGTACCAGTTTAAGATTCCTTTGAGCGATTATGAACGTATCGTGGGTTCGATCAATGACTTTCAGTCGATCAGGTTCATGCGTATGTTCATGACAGGCTTCAAGGCTGTGACGCATCTGCGTTTTGCCACCCTCGAACTTGTGCGTGGGGAATGGCGTATATACGATTTTAACCTGAATAAGCGTGGTGACACTCCTGCCGAAGGCGAACTCGATGTATCGGTGGTAAATATCGAGGAGAATTCGGGCCGTGAGCCTGTAAACTATGTGCTTCCTCCGGGTGTGTCACGTCTTACTGATCCCGGTTCGTCGCAGATCACTCAGCTCAATGAGCAGTCGATGTCGTTGAAGGTTGTCGGGTTGCAGCCGGGGGACGCACGAGGCGTGTATCGCAACACTTCTCATGATCTGCGCAATTATAAGCGAATGCAGATGTGGGTTCATGCCGAGAGTCTTATTGACAACGTCACCGATCTGAAATCAGGTGAACTGTCGCTGTTCATCCGTCTCGGCAGTGACATCAAGAACAATTATTATGAATATGAGATACCGCTGACATTGACTCCGCATATCACTTCGGCCAACCGTTATCCTGATAATGCGGAAGGACGTTACAAGGTGTGGCCGCTTGACAACCGTCTCGATGTAGAGCTGCAGAAACTGGTCGACTTGAAGAGAGCGCGTAATCGTGAAAAGGCTCAGGAGGGGAGTGGTGTGTCGTACACGACACTTTATACCAGCCGTGATCCCGCGAATGAAAATAACCGTATGTCCGTGATGGGTAATCCTTCGCTGAGCGATGTCAGGGTGATGCTGATCGGGGTGCGCAATAACGCCCGTTCTGTCCGTGACGGTATCGTCTGGGTAAATGAGCTTAAAGTGACCGACTTTGATGAGAGCGGAGGCTGGGCGTTTAAGAGCAATGTAAACCTCGGCCTGTCGGATATCGCTACCCTGAATGTCGGTGCCCATTACGAATCGGCCGGTTTCGGAGGTGTCGATCAGGCACTCAATGACCGCCGCATGGATGACTTCCATCGCTATAACTTTGCGGTGCAGGGCGATTTAGGCCGTTTTCTTCCTGAAGCTGCAAAGCTAAAGGCTCCGATATTTTATTCACTTACCACTGAAAAGACTTCTCCGAAGTATAATCCCCTTGACCGTGACGTATTGTTGAAGGACGCGCTTGATGAGGCGCCCACGCGCCAGGCACGTGATTCAATCTCTGCGTATGCGATAGACAACAGTCGTGTCGAGAGTTTCAGTATATCCGGCTTGCGCTTTGACGTGCAGAGTGCCAGTCCAAAACCATGGGATCCGGCCAACTTTACATTTAACTTCTCCTTCAACAAGCGGCGTGACGCCGATCCTACGACTGAATATGAGAATACCAGTGATTACCGCGGATCGCTCCAATATTCATGGACCCCTTACGTCAAGGGTCTCAAGCCGTTCAGCCGTATCAAGAGCAAGAATGCCAACGTCAGTTTCCTGAAGAACTGGGAGTTTAATTATCTGCCCTCCAATATATCCTTCCTTACTACGATGTCGCGCTACTATTATGAGCAGCAGACACGCAGTGAGATTGACCAGATGATGAAATTACCTGTGGCGGTGTCGAAAAACTTCCTTTGGGACCGACAGCTAAATCTGTCATGGAATCTTACCAAGTCCATCGACTTTACATTCATGTCCAATACATCGGCACGTATCGAGGAGCCGATAGGGGCGGTCAACCGCAAGCTTTTCCCCGACAAGTACAAGGAGTGGCGAGACACGGTGATACGCAATATCCTCCACCTGGGTACTCCGTGGGCTTATAATCAGACTTTCACCGCATCCTACCGGGCTCCCTTCAATCTTATTCCGGCAATCAACTTCCTGACCGGCTCGGTAAACTATAATGCCACCTATAATTGGGACCGAGGTGCGGAAGTGGCAGGCAAAAGCGGTGGTAACACCATCCGTAATAAAGCGACGTGGAGTGTTGACGGTCGTGTGAATATGGAGACTCTTTATAATAAGTCGCCTTATCTGAAAAAAGTGAACCAGCGGTTTGCTTCAACCCAGCGTAAGCCCCAGACTCCGCGTAAAGCTAAACGCTTTGAACGCACCTATCAGCTGTTGCCTGACACTTCGCTGGTCATCAAGCATAATATGCGGAATAATAAAGTTCGTGTGCGTGCCACGACTCTTGACGACAAACCGGTTACTATAAAAACCGTAGTGCGCGATCCCAATACGGTTGAGGTGCTTACGCGCGGAACCGACAACCTGAAGTTCGTGATAACTGAACAATTGAATGAATCCAACGGATTCTGGCCCGAGTTTGGAGCGTATGCCGCCCGTTTCGGTATGATGATCAGAAATGCGTCGTTGCGCATACGTTCGTCGCGTTCGTTGTCACTGCCCCTGTTCTCGCCTAATATCGGTGATATGTTCGGTCAGTCGGCCAGTTCTGGCCCGATGGCTCCAGGCCTTGGTTTTGCATTTGGTTTCACTGGGGAAGGTTATGTGAACAAGGCCAAGGAGCGAGGCTGGCTTATCTGCGACGAGGGTTTCTCTTCTCCGTCGATATACTCGCTGACTAATGAGTTTAATCTTGAGCTTGATGTTGAGCCGATACGCGGATTAAAGATACATTTCACAAATAACCGTACTGACAACCGTAATAACCAGACTCAGTTTATGTATGATGACATGCCTGTTACCCGTACAGGCAGCTATACAAAGACGCATGTGGCTCTGGCATCGGCTCTGCGCGGGTCGAGTGCATCCGACGGCTATCACAGCGATGCATTCGACCGTTTTCTTGACAACATACCGATCATCGCCGAGCGTCTGCAGGCCCGTTATGAGGGTACTCATTATCCTACCGGCGGATTTATGGCCGGAAATCCTAATGAGGGCAAGGAATTCAATCCTGCAGTCGGTGCTGTGAATACCGCGAGCAGCGATGTGCTGATACCGGCATTCCTGGCGGCTTATAGTGGCAAGAGCGCTTCATCGATATACCTTACTCCGTTTCCGTCAATTGCAGATATACTGCCCAACTGGCGCGTTACTTATGACGGCCTTATAAATATACCGTTTATGAGCCGACACTTCAAGTCGGTAATGCTTAAGCATGCCTATCAGTGTACATATTCGGTCGGCAGTTATTCCTCCTTCCTTAACTGGATGTCGATAGGTGGCGATGCCGGATATATAATGAACGAGCTATCGGGTAATCCCGTGCCATCCTCGCCGTTTAATATCTCTTCGGTTTCGATAACTGAACGTTTCGCTCCGTTGTTAGGCATCAACCTTACATTGAAGAATGACCTGAAGATTAATGCCGAATACAGTGATGGCCGCACGCTCACACTCAATTCCGATGCCGGACAACTTGTGGAGGCCCAGAACAAGAAGATAACGCTTGGCCTGGGATATACGATCGTAGGGTTCAATACCGTATTGAAGCTGCAAGGTTCGGGGCGCGGTATCAGCAATGACCTGAAGATCGATGCCGATTTCTCGATTCAACAGAGTCAGGCGCTGATACGCCGCATAGAATCGAATTATGCACAGGCTACTTCCGGAGCACGCTCACTGTCGTTCAATGTATCGGCAAATTATGTGATGAGCCGCCGCGTCACGCTCGGGGCTTTCATCGACCATCAGGTCAACACTCCGCTTGTGTCGTCGACTGCATTTCCGACAACCAACAGCAGCTACGGAATAACCTTCGAACTCAATCTCGCAAGATGATTTTTTGAAAAAAAGTCAGAAAAATTTTGCAGGTTCAAAAATAATGTCTACCTTTGCAGTGTCGAAATGAAACGACGATGTGCGAAATGGCGATTTAGTGTAGAGGCCTAGCACGCCGCCCTCTCACGGCGGAAACTCGGGTTCGAATCCCGAATTCGCTACACAGATTGAAGCGCTTGACTTACAGTCAGGCGCTTTTTCTTTTATCATATTCGCTATTGTTAATTAATGTTATTATTTGGACTGATTATAAATAATTGGTATTTTGGAATGCTTGAAATATCGCTGGATTTTAGGATATTTGTATAAAATTTTAATGACCATATTATTCAAGACCATATATGCGACTATCAGACCTTAAAACCGGAGAATCGGGCATTATAGTAAAGATATTGGGTCATGGTGCATTCCGAAAGCGAGTGATTGAGATGGGCTTTGTGAAAGGCCAGATAATCAAGGTAGAACTGAATGCCCCTTTGCGTGACCCGATTAAATACAGCATCATGGGGTATGAGATATCGCTGCGCCGTAGTGAGGCATCACTTGTTGAGGTGGAGCCACTCACCGGCAATAATGATGGTAATACCGGAACTGCCCATACCGCAACTGTAGAAGATATCAACGAACTTAAGGTAAGGGAACGTTTTGAGGGGCGTTCGCGTACGATAAACGTGGCACTTGTCGGTAATCCCAACTGCGGTAAGACGTCGCTGTTTAACATAGCATCAGGAGCCAAGGAGCATGTGGGTAACTACAGCGGTGTGACTGTCGATGCAAAGTACGGTCACTTTGAGCATGGCGGCTATCGCTTCAATATAGTCGATCTTCCCGGAACATATTCCTTGTCGTCTTATTCTCCCGAGGAGCTCTATGTGCGCCGGTATTTACGTGATGAGGTGCCTGACGTCATCATCAATGTTGTCGTAGCCTCCAATCTCGAACGCAATCTTTATCTTACCACCGAGCTTATCGATATGGACCGCTCGATGGTGATCGCTCTCAACATGTATGACGAGCTTGAAAGCTCAGGCACTGTCCTCAATTATAAATTGCTGGGCGAGATGATAGGTGTGCCTATGGTACCCACCGTGTCACGTACAGGCAAAGGAGTGGGGGAACTGTTTGATACGGTGATACGTGTGTTTGAAGGACAGGACAAGGCTGTAAGACATATTCATGTAAACCTCGGGCCTGAGCTTGAGCCGTCGGTAACCAGGATCAAGAATATGATCAAGGCCGATAAGATTGTCGGTGCGCACTTCTCGCCGCGTTATATGGCTATTAAAATGCTTGAACGCGATAAGGAAGTGGAGGATATGCTGAAAGTATCGCCTGACTATAAGGAGATGAGCATAGCCCGCGACGAGGAGATAGCAAGAGTGGAACATGACACGAATGATGATATAACCTCGCTTATCGCAAGCGAAAAATACGGATTTGTAGACGGTGCGCTTGCCGAGACCCTCAGCAAGCGAAACAGTGAGACGGAAAAGGCCACCCATATAATCGACAAATTCGTCACCAGCCGCATATTCGGCTTCCCGCTTTTCATGGCCATCATGCTGTTCATGTTCTGGTGTACTTTTGAGGTAGGAGCTTATCCTATGGAATGGATTGAGGCGCTTGTCGACTGGATCGGTCACGTGGTAAAGACCACGATGCCTGAAGGACCGTTGAAAGACCTGATCGCCGACGGTATAATAGGAGGTGTGGGAGGAGTTATCGTGTTCCTTCCCAATATCCTGATCCTGTATTTCTTTATCTCGTTCATGGAGGATTCAGGATATATGGCCCGTGCTGCCTTTATCATGGACCGTATAATGCACAAGGTCGGACTCCACGGCAAGTCGTTTATTCCGCTTGTGATGGGCTTTGGCTGCAATGTGCCTGCAATTATGTCGGCCCGTGCCATTGAGAGCCGCAGCAGCCGCATAATCACCATACTGATTAATCCGTTCATGTCGTGTACGGCACGTCTGCCGGTATATGTATTGCTCATCGGTACATTCTTCAGCGCATACGCAAGTTTTGTATTCCTGGGTTTGTATGCTCTCGGCATTGCGGTTGCCGTGGTGACTGCACGTCTGTTGCGACGATTTATGTTTAAAGTCGATGAGACGCCGTTTGTAATGGAACTCCCGCCTTATCGTGTGCCGACGATGAAGTCATCTTTACGCCACATGTGGGGTAAAGGTGAGCAATATCTTAAAAAGATGGGTGGTATAATTCTGCTTGCAAGTATCATAGTATGGGCGTTGAATTATTTCCCTCTTCACAACGAGCAGTCATCAACGCCTCAATATATAGCTGCGAATGATTACGATGACTCGCGTATAGACCCTTCGCGTGACTCCTATCTGGAGATGATAGGCAAGGCGGTCAATCCTGTAATGGAGCCGCTCGGTTTCAAATGGCGTGCTACCGTAGCAGCCATTGCAGGTGCTCCGGCCAAAGAGATTGTGGTGTCGACACTCGGCGTACTTTATACCGGTGATGAGAATTATGACGACGCCTCGTTGTCGTCCCGTCTCACACAGCCCAATCCTGTTACCGGACGTCCCGACTTTACTCCGGCGTCGGCGTTAAGCCTGATGGTATTTGTACTGCTGTATTTCCCGTGCATGGCGACTGTTGTGGCTATCGTGCGGGAGACAGGATCCTGGCGTTACGGGGCTTTTTCGGTTGTATATAATACGATAGTTGCCTGGCTGGTAGCGTGGGTAGTATATCATGCGGTATTGCTGGTGATGTAATACCTGCCGGTAATGAATATACAAACAGGGCCTGGCGGATTTCCGTCAGGCCCTGTCTGTATACGTAATAAAGCTTTAGCTCAGGCTTTCAAGCACTCGGCGTATCTGCTCATAGGTGGTGATACGTGTAGGAACGAGCGGCAGACGGAGCTCATTCTCAATAAAGCCCATGGCATGCAGCAGACACTTTACGCCGGCAGGATTGCCATCGACAAAGAGGAGGCTGAATAATTCAGTAAAACGGTGATGGATGAGTAGCGCGCGGGTGTAATCGCCCTGAAGGGCCATGCGCACCATGCGTGAGAACTCACGCGGGAATGCATTGCCTATGACCGAGATCACGCCTACCGCACCAAGAGTGATGAGAGGGAAGGTAATACCGTCGTCACCGGAAATCACCATGAATTCCTCCGGCTTGTTCTTGATGATGTCGTCCATCTGGGAAATATTGCCGGATGCTTCCTTGATGCCGATGATGTTGGGGAAGTCCTTTGCAAGACGCAGTGTAGTGGCAGCCGTCATGTTGACTCCGGTGCGTCCCGGCACATTGTACAGGATGACCGGCAGCGGAGATGCCTCGGCGATGGTCTTGTAATGCTGATAAATTCCTTCCTGCGAGGGCTTGTTGTAGTAGGGGACTACCGACAGAATAGCGCTGAATGGAGTAAGGTCGAGCGTATTGAGCTCTTCTACAACACCCATAGTGTTGTTGCCTCCCACACCGAGTACCAGCGGTATGCGGTCAGCCACTCGTTCTGCGACAAATTCCCGTACCTGTTTTCGCTCAGCGGTAGTGAGGGTAGGGGTTTCGGCAGTGGTGCCGAGCACTACCATGTAGTCGACACCATTTTTAATCTGATATTCCAACAGGCGTGCAAGTGCGTCAAAATCTATCGATTTATCTGTTTTAAAAGGGGTGACAAGCGCCACTCCCATGCCTTTTAAGTTAATGCTGGCCATGTGTAAAACTGTAATGCTTTTTCAACTGACAAAGATACAAAGAAAAAATTATATCAGCAAAGATTACGAATGAACCGTTAGGGGGTGAATGGCGTTTATTATATTGAAACAATGTAAACTAAAAAATATACGATTATGAGTGAATTTACTGATATCATTAAGGATAGCAAGCCCACTCTGGTTGACTTCTATGCAACATGGTGTGGCCCGTGTAAGATGATGCACCCGATCCTTGAGCAGCTTAAGGCCAAGATGGGTGATGATGTGAAGATTGTAAAAGTAGATGTTGATAAGAATCAGGAGCTGTCAGGCGTATACCGCGTACAGTCAGTACCTACACTTATCATATTCAAGGACGGCGAGGTCAAATGGAGGGCTGCCGGTGTGCATACCGCCGAGGATCTCGAGCAGAAGCTGCGTGAATTTGCGTAACTGATCTCATGGATAAAAATACAACGGTCACATTCCAAAAAGGAATGTGACCGTTGCTGTATTCTGCAGTGACCGTTATGCGAGACACAGTACAAGAATCTGCGCAGCCACGACTCGTAGGAACATTGTCAACGGATATACCGTAGAGTAGGCTACTGCCGGAGCATCGTTGCCGGTACTGTTGTTGGCGTAGGCAAGTGCGGGAGGATCAGTCATACTACCTCCGAAGAGTCCCATGATGGTAAGCATGTTGATCTTGTAAACTCCGCGTGCTATGCTGCCGACGATAATCAACGGAACAACAGTGATGATGAAGCCCCAAAGTACCCACATCATACCGGTGGCATTGAATACCGTAGATGCAAATCCGGCTCCTGAAGCTATACCGACCGAGGCGAGGAAGAGGCATATACCGATCTCACGCATCAGCAGGGATGCTGATGATGATGTATAGGTGACGAGCTTGATTTTGTAGCCGAAACGGCTTATGAGGATAGCCACTACCAGCGGACCACCTGCAAGACCGAGTTTCATCGGTACGCTCACACCGGGGAACGCGATAGGAATAGAGCCGACGAGTATACCGAGGAATATGCCCACAAACAGTGTGATCATGTTAGGCTCGTTGAGGCGCTTCATCGAGTTGCCGAGTTTTTCGCTCAGACGGTTGATGTCAGCGATCTGGCCCACTACTGTCATGCGGTCACCGACCTGAAGGCGCAGACCCGGAGAGGCGAGAAGATCGACACCGGCACGGTTGACGCGGGTGGCGTTCAGGTTATATCCAGTGCGCAGACGCAGCGAACCTACGGGCACACCGTTGTACTGGCTCTTAGTGATCACTATTCGGCGTGATACGATAGGGCTCTGTGTAGCCTCCCAGTCCATTTCAACTTCCGGACCGATCACGGCGCTGAAGCGGTGTTCATCCTGAGCTGACATCACCATGTACAGCTTGTCGCCGAGGTGGAGCACTGTCTGGGAATTAGGTATGATGACATTGTCATCCTTATCCTTCACGCGCGATACAACGAAGTTGGAGGTGATGATCTCGTGGAGTTGCATCAGATTCAGCCCGTCGATAAGAGGATTGGTTACCTCGAATGTGACGATGTGCGGAGCCAGCTGACTGTTGTCCATATCCTCCTCGATCTGTTTTATCTCCTTGTCCATCTTTACGCGGAACAGTGCACGGATGATAAACATCGTGAGTATTATACCCACGACACCGAGCGGGTAGGCGGCCGCATATCCCATAGCCATCTCTTCCGAGAGGTTGTAGGCATCGTTGTGGACCTGAAGTATGGCCTGCTGGGCGGCACCAAGACCGGGGGTATTGGTGACGGCTCCCGACATCACACCGACAAGAGCGGTTATTGAAGTGTTGCCGTCGATAAAGAATATGCTCACTACGATAATCACGTTCAGCAGCACTATCAGTGCAGCAAGCATGTTGAGCCTTACGCCTCCTTCCTTGAATGAGGAGAAGAAACCGGGTCCTACCTGAAGACCAATTGAGAAAATAAATAAGATAAGACCGAATTCGCGGATAAAGTGAAGCACTTCACCGTTGACCTTGTAGCCGAAGTGGCCCATGATAAGACCTACAAACAGTACAAACGTCACACCAAGTGATACACCTCCTATCTTGAGCTTCCCTAAGAAAACTCCTGCCGCGATTACGAATGAATAGAGTAAAATAGTGCTTGCAAGCGCCATATTACCCGGTGAAAGCAGTTGTTGAAGCCAATCCATAGATAATGGTTAAAATTCGGGGTACAAAGTTACGACTTTTTTAAACATTATCGCATAACTAAATCAAGAATATCTCCCGGATCACTGATGATATGGTCGGCATGAGCCGCTTTCAGCTCCGAAACCGGTCGGAATCCCCAGGTCACACCCACAGAATCGACGCATGCGCGCCGGGCAGTCTCGATGTCAACGCCGGAATCGCCCACATACAGGACTTCGGCTTTCGGGGTAGGCGATTTTGTCAGTATCTCAAATACTATCGAAGGATCAGGCTTGGTGGGGACATCCTCTTTCTGGCCTTCTACCGCCGCCCATTCAATGTCTGGGAAATAGTGGCCGATGAGACGTGTTACCGCCGCTTGATATTTATTGCTTGCCACGGCTAACTTTACGTCGCGCTTACGGAGGTTCTTGAGCAGCTCCATGATGCCGGGATACGGCTTCGTATGGTCGATGCCGTGGACATTGTAATACTCGGTGAAGTATGTGCGCAGTTTTTCAATCTGCTCGGGATTGTCATTGCCTGCCGGCAGCGCGCGCTGAAGAAGTTTGGTCACACCGTTGCCGACCATCTGCTGATAGGCGTTGATGGGATGGCCTGAAAATCCCATTTTTTCGAGTGCATAATTGGTCGCCATACCGAGATCGGCGATAGAGTTAAGCAAGGTACCGTCGAGATCAAATATAACAAGCTGTTTCATATTATTGATATGTGTGTATAAATATGTCAGAAAGGATATCCGACTGAGAAATGCAGTGTGGTGTCGCGGCCCCAGCGTGGATGTATAAGCGGCCAGCGTTCCTGATTCTGTGCCGGATTATATGCCTTCACACCGAGATCAAGACGCAGCAGGAAGTATGTGAAGTCAAAACGTATGCCGGCTCCATAGGCAGCCGCGATCTGCTGGTAGAACTTATTGAACCTGAACACGCCGCCGGGCTGATTCTCGTAGTTGCGGATGGTCCATATATTGCCTCCGTCAATGAAGAGTGCGCCTTCGAGTACCCAGAACAACTTCGCACGGTATTCCATGCTCAGGTCGAGGCGTATGTCACCGCACTGATTTATAAATCCGGTCACTGAATTTTTTGAGTCGTAGCTGCCGGGACCGAGCGTGCGGACGCCCCAGCCGCGTACACCGTTGGCGCCGCCGGCGTAGAAACGTTTCTCAAACGGAAGTATCTTTGAATTGCCGTAGGGGATTCCTATACCGGTACCGGCATGAAATGACATCGAGTTGCGGGTGTCGAAGTGAACGGTATACGTGTAGTCCACTTCTCCTTTGACATACTGTGCATACTGTATGTCAAACAGTTTGTAGGCTCCGTTGTCCTTGCGCTGATGGATAAGGCTCGACAAGGCATAAAGGATGTTGCCGGCACTTTCTATATTGGTGCGGAGAGTGAATACAGAGGGCTGTATGTGGTTGCGCTTCACTCCGGTAGCCGTCACCTGACGCTTGTTGGTGCGGTAATAGTTGTAGCCCATGCGCATTATGAAGTGATCCTCGTAGCTGTAGCGCAGCAGAGGATTGTCAGGCGCTATCTGGTTGATGAAATCAATGGTACTCTTAGGCAGATATACATAGTTTACATCGATAAGATCCAGACGATAGCGTCGTGTGTTTGCCCGGTTGTTCCAACGGTATTTCCAACCGGCACCGGCAATGATACGTGTGTATTCCGGACGCTCCTGATAATTGAATGACACTGCAAATTCAGTAGTGGCCTTGACCCGGCGTTTGAATCTCGACGACAGGAACGGAGCCTTGAAGTTAGGGAAGGTGATGCCTACTTCGGCCGCATACTCCATATAGCGGTCATTGATGAGATCGGTGAAATCGCCCGAAAGGCTTTCGTAACTTGTGCGCAGTTTGGCCGTGAGAAGTTCCGAGCCGTGTGCGATGTTTCGGTTGCGGTATGTAAGTCCCAGGCCGAATCCGAGATCGCCTTCCGAATTTGTGCCCTCAAGCTCCATTGACACCTGCTGCTTTTTCCCGCGGGTAAGGAGTATGTAGGCATCGAGCATAGGGCTGCCGTCGTCGCCTGTCACCGGGCGCATGTCGATATTTACATATCGCAGTATGCCGAGACGTCCGAGGGCCTCGTATGTGGCATCGACAGCACGGGTCTGATACAGCTCACCGGTGTGGAGATAGCAGGCATTGTATATCACCGCAGGACGCAGATAGCGGTCGGGACCATACAGTATGAGCAGGTCATGGTATTTTATGGCGGTGTTGCGCTCTTCGATTGCCGAAATATCTTCCCCAGGCGTAAAGTCAGTGATTACCACGATATTGCGGATCCTGTAAACATTGTGTCCGGTCGAAGCCACCGAGTCGTTGCCGATGCTGCGGTAGGGTGGCTTCAGGCTCATCGTCAGGTCGACATCCTTTGCATTGGCCGCCGTATCGACATCAAACGTGATGTAGTCCTTGTTGAAGTAGTAGTAACCGTGATTGCGCAGTAATTCGGTGATACGTATTCGCTCCTCTTCGAGGCGTCCGCGGTCGAGGAGATCTCCGGGACGCACCTGCAGCACATTATTGTCAAGAATAAGGCGCTCGATAGCCTTATCGGGAATGGTATAAGCTGTGGTGGCGATATAATGGGGCTGTCCTACGGTGACCTGATAGTCGACTTCTATTTTCTTTTTCTTCGGGTCAGCGATGGTATCGATGTTGACACTTGCGTCCATATATCCGCGGTTGACAAGTGCCTGCCTTAGCTGAATTGATGACGCCTCGGCCAGTTCTGGGTCATATATTACCGGGGCCTGTCCTATTTTGCGGATCCATTTGTTGAACCACTTGGTCGAGTCGCTTCCCGACATATTATATGTGGCAAGCTGTAGCTTAAGGAAGCCGAGTACCTCGTGATTGGGAGTCTGGCGCAGATAGTTTACCAGATCGGCCGACTCGATCTCATTATTGTCGGTAATGCTTATTTTAACATCATCGAGAAGATATTGTCCTGCAGGTACATGTTTTGTGGAGCTACACCCTGAGAAGAGTGCGCTCCACAAAAATATGATGGCCCCAAACAGGCAATGACGGCTCAATGATGCCATGAGAGGAACGTTGGTTGTTGTCGTTCGGTCAAGCGTTCATGGATTGCAACAGCTCTTCGTTGTCGCGTGTTTTCTCCATCTGGTCGCGCATGAATTCCATCGCTTCGATAGAGTTGCGGTCGCTGAGATAACGACGGAGTATCCACATGCGCTGCAGTGTGTCGGGACGCAGAAGCAGATCGTCGCGTCGGGTGCTCGATGCCATGATGTCGACAGCCGGGAAGATACGCTTGTTTGACAGTTTGCGGTCAAGCTGCAGCTCCATGTTGCCGGTACCCTTGAATTCCTCGAAGATGACCTCATCCATCTTGGAGCTGGTCTCGGTAAGGGCGGTGGCTATGATGGTGAGCGAACCTCCGTTTTCGATATTGCGTGCCGCACCGAAAAAGCGTTTGGGCTTTTGCAGGGCATTTGCGTCGACACCGCCCGACAGGATTTTTCCGGATGCCGGCGATACGGTGTTATAGGCTCTTGCAAGACGTGTGATCGAGTCTAGCAGGATGACTACGTCATGACCGCATTCAACCATGCGCTTGGCCTTTTCAAGCACTATGCTGGCTATCTTGACGTGGCGTTCGGCGGGTTCGTCAAACGTTGACGCGATTACCTCGGCGTTTACGCTGCGGCTCATGTCGGTCACCTCCTCGGGGCGTTCGTCAATGAGCAGGATGATAATATAGGTGTCGGGATGATTCTCCGCGATGGCATTTGCGATATCCTTCAGCAGGATAGTCTTACCGGTCTTTGGAGGTGCGACGATAAGACCGCGCTGTCCCTTGCCGATGGGTGAGAACATGTCGACGATACGGGTCGAGAGATTGCATGTCGTTCCGCCGGTAAGATCAAACTTTTCATCGGGGAATAGGGGAGTGAGGTGCTCGAAATGAACGCGGTCACGGATGAATTCGGGAGAACGGCCGTTGACGAGACGCACGTTTCCGAGCGGGAAATACTTTTCACCTTCACGTGGCGGATTGATAAAGCCCTCCACTACGTCACCTGTCTTTAATCCGTAGGCTTTTATCTGTGCCTGGGTTACGTAAACATCATCGGGTGATGACAGATAATTATAGTCGCTTGAACGCAGGAAACCGTATCCGTCGGGCATTACCTCGAGCACTCCTGATGCATCGATCAGACCGTCAAAATTGTATTGAGGCATTGGCGGCTGCTGAGGCTCACGGTTCTGCTGCTGGAACTGATTGTTCTGCTGATTTTGATTAAAGCGGTTCTTCTTATTCTTTTTGCCCTGAGGCTGTTGCTGAGGCTGCTGGTCGTGGCCAGGCTCACGGATTACGATAGGAGCGGCAGCGGCAGCAGCAGCGGCGGCAGCAGCTGCCTCTTCCTTCTCGCGTTGTGAGCGAGGCACAAACTTACGTTCGCTGCGGAAAAATGTACCGAATGAGCTATCCTTCTTATTTGCCGGCTTATCCTCCTCGGCAGGCTCGGCTGCAGGTTGAGGAAGTGCCAGTTCGGCGGTAGGAGCCGGTAGTTGCGGTTCTGCCTCAGGAGCGGGGAGCTCGGGCATTTCCGGTGCCGGTATTTCATTTTCCGGAGCGGGTAGTTGCTGCGGTTCATTATCTGCCTTTTCCTCGGCAGCCTTCTGTTGCTTGGAAGGACGGCCACGTTTGCGGCGTGGTGTCTCTATATCGGGCTTTGTCTCTGTAACAGGTTCAGTTACAGCTGGAGTTTCTGCCTGTATCTCAGCTACCTGTGGCTGTTTTTCCTGCTTTTGCCGTTTCTTTTTGTCTTTTGATGCTTTAGGAGCCTCGGCCGGTTTTTCCGGAGTTTCTGCAGCTTCTGGTTGAGCATCTGTGGATTTTGCCTTCTGGCGTCCGCGGCGCTTTTTTCCATTTCCTGTCGTTGCTGAGGCCGATGCTGCGTCAATAGCTTGCTGATCAAGAATTTGATATACGAGATCCTGTTGTGAGGTATTATCAACTTTTTTTATGCCCATTGACTCGGCAATAGACTTCAGTTGAGCCTCGTCCATCTCGTTAAGAGCGTCGATATTATACATTAGTGAATTTGGAAATTAGTTAATTCGTTTATAATGAATTCAGCTGTCCGATGAGCCTGTATATTGTGCTTTCGGGAGCTTTTAAATTAAGCGTGGGAAATTTGTGAAGAATAGAAATAATTAAAATGACCCTGCGAAATCATTCACATTTATTATCATATTGATAACTTCTGCAAAGGTAGTCAGTTTCCAGTAAAAAACAAAAAGTATAGGCAAAAGTTCGTCTAAAAAATACGCAGGATTAAATTTTCAATATTAGAGGTGAATAATATTTTGTCATATTGATTTATTTTACTATCTTTGCTCCCCAAATAGAGACATTTGTCTGTTTTTTGCTTAGACTGAATAATTATTTTACGCAATCTCAATGAATAGGACTAAGTTAAAAGGCAGTCAAATTCGGTGAGGCAACGCTGTGAAGCGGAGGCTGCCGATTAAAGTGTATGGCTTAGCGCCATTGCTTTATATCGCTATAAGACAACTATCTTTAGAATCACAGAATCATGCCTTTTTGGCTTTAGTCCGGCTCCACCCTGATTGAAGGGAGGAGCGGACACTTTTTTTATATATTCTTCCCCTTTTCGTGAATTAAAAACTGTGTTTGTGAGATAGGCCGTGTGAAAGAAATTTTGTAACTTTGTGGCTTAAATTTTGTAAAAAATAAAACGCAGTGGAGACAAAGTACATATTTGTGACCGGCGGCGTTGTGTCATCGCTCGGTAAGGGAATAATCTCGTCATCGCTTGCCTGTCTGCTTAAGGCGCGCGGATTTAATGTCACCATACAAAAGTTTGACCCGTACATAAATATTGACCCCGGAACGCTTAATCCGTATGAACACGGTGAGTGTTATGTGACTGTCGACGGTCATGAAGCCGATCTTGACCTCGGTCATTACGAGAGGTTTACAAATGTACAGACTACACGTGCCAACAATATTACCACCGGACGTATCTATCAGAGTGTTATCGATAAAGAGCGTCGTGGCGATTATCTCGGCAAGACAGTACAAATAATCCCTCATATCACTGATGAAATCAAGCGCAATGTAAAGCTCCTCGGCAATACCGGCAAATATGATTATGTAATCACCGAGATCGGTGGTACGGTAGGTGATATAGAGTCTTTGCCGTTTCTTGAGGCCGTGCGCCAATTGCGCTGGGAACTTGGTCAGAATGCATTGTGTATACATCTTACCTATGTGCCCTACATACGCGCTGCAAAGGAGTTGAAGACCAAACCTACACAACATTCGGTAAAGCAGCTCCAGCAACTCGGTATTCAGCCCGATATACTCGTGCTGCGCACCGAGCGTGACATCCCGTCGGACATGCGCCGTAAGATAGCGCAGTTCTGCAACGTATCGCCTGATGCCGTGATACAGAGTGTCGACGTTCCCTCTATATATGAGGTGCCGCTGAAAATGCACGAGCAGCATCTGGATGAAATCGTATTGCGCAAGACCGGTGTGCCCGTGGAAGGTGAGCCTGACATGACTTCATGGATGAGGTTTGTCAATAAGATTGAAACAGCTGAGGAGACTGTGACAATCGGTCTGGTAGGCAAGTATGTCGAACTGCAGGATGCTTATAAGTCAATCGATGAGTCACTTTTCCAGGCTGCTACTTATAATGACCACAAACTTAAGATAGTTTACGTACATTCTGAAAAGCTTAATGAGACCAATGTCGACGAGAAGCTTTCTCCGATGGATGGTGTCATCATTGCTCCCGGATTTGGTCAGCGAGGAATTGAGGGTAAGTTTGTGGCACTGAAGTGGTGCCGCGAGCATGATGTGCCCACATTCGGTATATGCCTCGGCATGCAGTGTATGGTTATCGAATTTGCCCGTAATGTACTCGGACTTACCGATGCCAATTCCACCGAGATGGATCCTCATACACCTCACAACGTGATCGACCTGATGGCTGAACAGAAATCAATCACCAATATGGGCGGTACCATGCGTCTCGGTGCATATCAATGTAAGCTCAATGAAGGTTCGAAAGTGGCTGCCGCTTATGGCAAGACCGATATAAGCGAGCGTCACCGCCATCGCTTTGAATTTAACAACGATTACCGTGAGCTGTACGAAAAGGCCGGCATGAAGTGCGTGGGAGTAAACCCGGAGGCTGATCTTGTGGAGGTAGTTGAGCTGCCTGACCACCGCTGGTTCATCGGTACGCAGTACCATCCCGAATATTCGTCGACAGTGCGTAATCCCAATCCGCTGTTCCTTGATTTTATCAAAGCCGCAATATCATATAAACACGAAAAAAATAACAAATAAAGTAAATGGATAAAAACAGTATGCTCGGACTGCTCCTTATGGGAGCGGTGATATTGGGTTTCATGTGGCTCAATCAGCCTGATCCCAATGCGAAAAGCCCGATGCCCGAGGTGGAGCAGACCGCCGGAGAGAAAACTGCTGAAGAGGTGAATATGCTTGCCACTGCAGGCGATACCTTGTCATCTGCTGAAATGACTATGCTTGCAGCCACCATCAGCCAGTATGGTGAGCCTGACAGTATCGAAGGCCGCCGTGCCATTGTCAACAATGTTGTTGATCTCGTCACTGACGGTAGTGCGGTGACAGGTACGGTGACTGTTGACGGTACCAAGGTTGATGTCAACTCACTTACATCGACAGGCAACAGTGTCGCACCTGCAGTCCGTAATGCCGCAGTGGAAATCGTAAAAGGCACTATACGTGACCTTTCACAATATCAGGGATTTGCCCGCTATCTGCGAGGCACTGACCGCAGTGTGAAACTGGAAAACGATGTGCTGTCGCTCGATCTGTCATCAAAAGGCGGTATGATATCACGCGCCGAGCTGAAAAAATATGACAGCTACAGGGGCGGTAAGGTAGTCGTGTTTGAGGGTGACGACGATGCATATTCCTTTATCCTTACTTCGACTGACCGCGAGTTTGACACCCGCGACTTCTATTTTACTCCCGTTCAGGAGAGTGACTCAGTGGTCGTGATGCAGCTTGATCTCGGAAAGGGCGCTTCATTTGCATTGCGCTACACTCTGACTCCCGGCAGCTACATCGTTAAACTCGATATAGCCCAGCAGGGTATGCAGTCGGTAATTCCTTCCAACGTAGTCACAATGGACTTCATGTGGCATCAGAAGATGATCCGTCAGGAAGAGGGCCGCATGTTTGAGGAACGTAACTCGACGATATATTATAAGTATGCCGGAGGTGATGTCGAGAACCTTAAGGAGACTTCCAATGACGATGATGAGGTCAATGAGCGTATAAAGTGGATAGGCTTCAAAAACCAGTTCTTCTCGACCGTATTTATCGCACGTAATAATTTTAACCGTGCCGACCTCAAGTCGCAGCTGCTCACCAAGACCGAGCCGGCTTATCTGAAGGATATGAATGTGACGGCTACGATTGATTATTCTGCGACCAGCGCGGTGCCGGCATCGTTTGATATCTATGTGGGTCCCAACCTTTATCCGTTGCTCTCTGACCTGCAGAAGTCAATCGAGCCCGGTGATAATCTGAACCTGACCCGTCTGATTCCGCTCGGCTGGGCACTCTTCCGTTGGATCAATACCTGGATTATTATACCGGTATTCGATATACTTGGTCACTGGTTCACCAACTATGGTATCATCATTCTGATCCTTACCCTGTTTATCAAGCTCATCCTTTTCCCCTTCACTTACAAGAGCTACATGTCGCAGGCCAAAATGCGTCTGCTGGCTCCCGAGATCAAGGAGATCAACGAGCGCTATCCGGGTCAGGAAAATGCTATGACACGTCAGCAGAAGACTATGGAGCTGTATTCACGCGCGGGCGCCAATCCTATGGCGGGCTGTCTGCCGATGCTTCTCCAGATGCCCGTGCTGATCGCTATGTTCACATTCTTCCCCTCATGTATCGAGCTTCGCGGCGAGTCATTCCTGTGGGCCAAGGATCTTTCAGCTCCTGATGCCATCCTGACATGGAATACCAATATCCCCCTGATAAGTGAATATTTCGGCAATCATCTGTCGCTTTTCTGTCTTCTTATGACAGTGACCAATATCATTTACACCAAGATCACCATGGCTAATCAGCCGTCCAACGGTATGCCAGGCATGAAGTGGATGATGTATCTGATGCCGATCATGTTCCTTGTATTCTTCAACAACTATGCTGCAGGTCTGAGCTACTATTATTTCCTGTCGTTGCTGATCACCATTATCCAGACCTACGTGTTCCGTCATGTGGTTGACGAGGATAAGATGCGTGCCAAGATGCGTGAGGCAGCCAAGAACCCGAGAAAGAAATCAGGTTTCATGGCCCGTCTTGAGGAGGCTCAGCGTCAGCAGCAGGCCATGTTGCGTGAACAGCAGAAAAAGAACGGCGGCAAGCGTCGTTGATTAACTTTACAATGAGGTTGAAACTATGAATAATTTCACTTTCTGGTCGCCGACAAAGTTTGTTTTCGGCCGTGATACAGAACAGCGTACAGCTGAACTTGTTGCCGAATTCGGTGGCAAAAAGGTAATGATAGTATATGGCGGAGGTTCGGTGGTGCGGAGCGGTCTTCTTGACCGTGTGACCGCAACACTTGACGCTGCCGGTATAGGATATGTTACTTTTGGAGGAGTAAAACCGAATCCTACCGATGATCGGGTGTATGAGGGTATTGATTTCGCACGTAGTGAGAATGTCGATTTCATCCTTGCCGTGGGTGGTGGATCGGTAATTGATACCGCTAAAGCAATTGCGGCCGGTGCCGTGTATGACGGTGACTTCTGGGACTTTTTCTGCGGCAAGAGCGAAGCCGAGACAGCCATACCGGTAGGTGTGGTACTCACTATTCCTGCCGCCGGTAGCGAGGGTTCGGGCAACGCGGTAATCACCAAGGTTGACGGACACTTGAAGCTCGGCATGCGCACCGAGAGTGCATTGCGCCCTAAGTTTGCGGTTATGGATCCGGTGCTTACATTTACTTTGCCGCCTTATCAGACCGCATGCGGCATCGTGGATATGCTTGCCCACATATTTGAACGCTATTTCTCGAATACGGAGAACTGTGAAGTGACCGATCGCGTAGCCGAGGGACTTATGGTTGCCATCATGCATGAGGCCCATAAGGTGATCGCATCTCCTGAAAATTATGATGCGCGTGCCAATATCATGTGGGGTGGTACTCTTGCCCATAACGGACTCTGTGGCACAGGCCGTAACGAGGACTGGGCATCACACTTCATTGAGCACGAGGTAAGTGCGTTATATGACGTGGCTCATGGTGCCGGCCTCGCAGTTGTGTTCCCGGCATGGCTCACTTATGTAACCCGTAAGAACCCCGGCAAGATAGCCGTGTGGGCCGAGCGTGTAATGATGGTCAGCCGTGACGGTCGTGATGACACTGCTGTGGCTAATGAAGGTATCGCACGACTCAAAGATTTCTATCGTGCCATAGGAATGCCTGTCACGCTTGGAGAACTCGGTGTACCCGATGCTGATATAGATGCCCTTGTAAAGAATCTACATTTGCACAAAGGAAACACCGTGGGCCAGTATGTCAAACTGACTCCGGAGGATACACGCGAGATATTGCTGCTTATGCGCGATTAACAGCGTGTGATAAAGGTGTATTTCAGTGCGGGAACGGTACCGATGGTTTCCTTGAACGCACATAATCCATAATTGGGCTCGCCGCTTTCAGTGGCGGGCCCAAGGTCTATTATGGAATAGCCCCTGGATGTGTAATATTGCATTGCATGGTCGGCAAGACGATTCATTACACGTAAGTGGGCATAACCGTCAATATCTCCCCAGTATATGAGCTGTGCTATCCCCGGTGCGGTCGTATAAAACATCGCGGCTGCCGCATCCTGATTATCGACAGTTAGCACAAACAGGTCAGCCGGTACTACTTTAAGCGTGTCTTCAATCTCGGAGGCGCTCATGTGAACCGGATAGCCACGGCGATCATGATTAGCCTTTATGATATCATATACGCGCAGGATATTATGGGAGTTAACCGGGATTTCAGCAACCGCAATATCATGCGAAGAGGCTTTTTTCAATGCGCGTCGTGCTCCGCCGGTCATGTCGGCTTGCCATTCATTTGTGCGGCAGTAATAACTTAGGTCGATTACTGTGTCCGACACTGAGAGACGCGAGAATGCGCTTACGCATTTCGACAGCATCTCCTCATCGTAGATAATGGGAGGCATGGTAACCCTGAGCCGGCAACCGCACCGTTGAGCATAGTCGACAAGCGCGGTTACCGCATGGTCGACATACTCCACACGTTGACGGCGGGTAAAAGAAAAACCACCGAAAGGGGCTGAAAAAGGTGAGTGCAGTATACCGTCACGAAGACCGAGAATGATACCGCATCGCACGCGCCCCTCGATAAACAGCAGGTAGCGCACTTCCTCACACTTCCAGGAATTAAGCTCGTTGAATTTTACTCCGGCAAACACATGTGGCGGAGTAGGGAACACCGATTGATATTCGGCCGGGCTTACCTCTCTTATTTCCATCATTGCCTATATGGAGTTAAGTTCAAGTATATGACTCAGCAGGCTTACTGCTTCTTCGACAGTAGGCACATCGGATATCGCAAAACTGCGCCGTCCGTTTTTCTCGCGGATGCGGCAACGGCGGGGATCACTTTGCAGGTAATTGAGCAGTCTTCCAAACATGGGCGACTGGTAATATGCCTTATTGGAGTCATCGACAAAATACAGGTACATGTTTTCCTGTTTCAATACTATCTTCTCGATACCGAGTCGTCGGGCAAGGCGTCTCAGACGTGGTATGCGCAACAGTTCGGCCGTGACTGCTGGTATTTTGCCGAAACGGTCTTCCAGGTTGAGCTTGAAGCGTTGCAGATCCAGTTCGCGGTCAATTCCGTCAAGCTCCTTATAAAGGCTGATACGCTCACTTTCCTGAGGAACATAATCAGGAGGCAGGAGCAATTCCATATCGCTCTCCACGGCACAGTCGGTCACGAATTCCTCGTCGCTTCCGTCACCGGAATCAGCCGTGAGCGTCTCGGCAAACTCCTCGTTTTTAAGTTCAGTAACTGCCTCTTTCAATACTCTCTGGTAGGTTTCGTAACCGAGATCGGCGATGAAGCCACTCTGTTCGGCACCGAGGAGATTGCCGGCACCGCGTATATCGAGATCCTGCATGGCGATGTGAATACCGCTGCCGAGTTCGCTGAAACTCTCGATGGCCTGCAGACGACGCCGTGCAATGGGTGTGAGCGGCAGTCCCGGAGGCACGAGAAGATAGCAGAATGCCTTGCGCGAACTGCGGCCTACGCGGCCACGGAGCTGATGCAGTTCGCTCAGACCGAAGTTTTGGGCGTTGTTGACTATAATTGTGTTGACATTGGGCATGTCAATACCGCTTTCCACGATTGTAGTGGCAAGCAGCACGTCATAGTCATGATTACTGAAATCCAGAATGGCCTTCTCCAGCTTTTCCGGCGGCATCTGGCCATGAGCTACAATTGTGCGTGCATCAGGTATGAGTCGCTTGACCATAGCCTCCAGATCATACAGCCCCTCGATACGGGGATTGATGATGAATACCTGACCGTTGCGCGACATCTCGAAGTTGACGGCTTCAAGCATCATGTCGTCAGTCAGTGCGCTTACCTGAGTAACGATGGGATAACGGTTGGCCGGAGGAGTGGTTATGGCCGAGAGGTCACGCGCACCCATAAGCGAGAACTGCAGTGTGCGCGGGATAGGTGTCGCCGACATGGTGAGTGTGTCGACATTGACTTTCATCTGTTTCAGCTTTTCCTTGACGGCAACTCCGAATTTCTGCTCTTCATCAACGATGAGCAGTCCGAGATCCTTGAATTTGACCTCCTTGCCTATCAGTTTATGGGTGCCGATAAGTATGTCTATTTTTCCTTCTGCCAGATCCTTTAATATGGCCTTGGTCTCTTTGGCCGTACGTGCGCGTGACAGGTATTCCACCCTTACCGGAAACTCCTTCAGACGGTTGCTGAACGTGTTGAAGTGCTGGTAAGCCAGCACAGTCGTGGGTACAAGTACCGCAGTCTGCTTGCCGTCGACAGCAGCCTTGAATGCGGCACGAATAGCAATTTCTGTCTTGCCGAAGCCGACGTCGCCACAAATTAAACGGTCCATCGGACGCGGCGACTCCATGTCGGCCTTCACCGCCTGAGTGGCTGTTAGTTGGTCAGGGGTATCCTCATATATGAACGATGCCTCGAGCTCATGCTGCAGATAGCTGTCAGGTGCAAAGGCGTGTCCCTTTTCGTCCTTGCGGGCTGCGTAAAGTTTTATCAGGTCGCGGGCTATATCCTTGAGCTTGGACTTGGTCTTTTCCTTCATCTTGCCCCAGGTGCCTGATCCCAGACGGTTTATCTTGGGCTCGACACCTTCCTTGCCACGATATTTGGCAAGTTTATGGAGCGAGTGTACGCTTACAAGCAGTATGTCGTTGTTGGAGTAGAGCAGTTTGATCATTTCCTGCTTGCGGCCGTTGACATCAGTACGAATAAGTCCGCCGAAGCGTCCTACTCCGTGATCCACATGAACCACATAGTCGCCCGGTTCAATCTGTCCGAGCTCCTTAAGCGAAAGAGCGAGTTTGCCGGAGCGGGCGCGGTCGCTCCGGAGATTGTATTTGTGGAAACGGTCAAAAATCTGGTGATCCGTGAATACACATGTCTTAGTGGCACGGTTGGCATAGCCCTCATGTACGGTTGATACCACAGGCGTAAACCGGATATCATCACCGCGGTCGGCAAATATGGCCCGCAAACGTTCAAACTGCTTTTCCGAATCGCTCAATATGTAGATCGTATAGCCGTCGTTGAGATAGCGGGTGAGGGTGTCCGAAATAAGGTCAAAATTTTTATGATACACTCCCTGGGGCTGACACTCGAATTTCACGCTTGCCTCGGCGGTGTTGTTATCGGGATTGTCGGCGGCTGCCGTGAAGTGAATCAGGCGGCATGTCTCCAACTGGGAAGCGAATGTCTCCGGGTCGACGACATTTTTCATCGCGTTTATATCGCTTTCCTCTGCCAGCATGGCATTTGTGCTCATCGTATCGGCGGCAATGGCACGCACACGCTCTACCGTAAATATCTCATCACGTATCCACACAGGAGTGTCGGCCGGAATATGTTCCAGAAAAGAACCGGATGCTTCGGGGGCTACGTTGGCGGTTATGGCGATACTGTCAATCTTGCGTTCAGACAACTGAGTCTCAATATTAAACTCGCGTATGCTGTCTATCTCATCGCCGAAGAGGTCAATACGGTAAGGATGCTCGTTGCTGTAACCGAAAATGTCGATTATGGAACCGCGTATGGCGAAGTGTCCCGGATCGTATACATAGTCCACTTCCTTAAATCCGTTGTTGCGAAGCCACTTCGCAGTGTCGGTAAGGTCAATTTCCTCACCTTTTGACAGGCGTATTGTGTGCTCGGCAATAGTGGATTTGGCTGCGACTTTTTCAGCCAGAGCCTCAGGGTAGGTGACTACATAACGCAGCGAATCATCGCTCATCCAACGGTTGAGCACCTCAGTACGCATAATCTGGGAGGGAGGATCCACCTGTCCGTATTTTATCGCGCGGCGGTAACCTGACGGAAGCATCAGCACCGCATCTTCTCCGAGCACTCTTGACAAGTCGTGATATATGTATCCGGCGTCGTCAAGCGAGTCGCCGATCACAAGAGCCGGGGCTACATTACGAGCTACGGCACCCATTAACATGGGTGCCGATGAACCTGCGAGTCCGTAGAAGGTTGCCCGCTTTATTTTCTTATCATTCAGTAGACCGCTTACAGCCTCAAGTCGTGTAGGGCTGAATACGTGGTCACATAACTGGCTTATGTCCATTTATTTTGTTTTCTGTGGCGCGGCAAGTATTGATTTATAGCGCACTTTATCGTTAAGTACTGTCACTGCCGAGTCCATTGCAGCATCATGTTTCAATGCTTCGATTATCTGGCCGGCCTGATAGTAATAGCGTTTTTGAATTTCTGACGCGAGGATCTGCTCAATCTCGTTACGGTTGTTGTCGAGATCATGATTGAGATTGTGCTTCAGCATCTTCTCGAGGGCGTCAAACTGAGTTTTGACAGAGTCGTTCATATATCCCTCGATCTCGGCTGCCTCCTTGAGTTTGGCAAGCATCTGCTCACATACGCGGTCATAGTTGAAGCGTTCAGGATCAATGGTAGTCTTGAACTCATCAAACATGGCGTCAGTCACCGTGAACTGCTCGGGGGGAGCGATCGTGTCATGGAAAGCTGCAAAGCGAGTGGCGTAGTCATCGGCCCAGTGATCGTTGACGATATTATAGGTCAGGCGGTTGATTTCAGGATAGGTCACCTTGATGTCGGGTGTGATACCGCCGCCGTCACGTACTTCACGGCCATGTTCGGTTTTAAATACATTTGTAAGCGAGTCGGGAATACGCGCCACGCTACCGTCGGGATTGCGGTGGCTGTAGTCGATTGCCTGAATAAGACGTCCGCTCGGTATATAGTATTTTGCGACGGTCACTTTCAGTATACCGTCATAAGGGAGCTGACGTGTAGACTGCACAAGACCTTTACCGAATGAACGGTCACCTATGATAACCGCGCGGTCAAGATCCTGAAGCGCTCCGGCCGTGATTTCGCTGGCTGAAGCTGAACTGCCGTCGATGAGCACAACAAGAGGCATGTCAGGCATGATCGGGGCAGCCGTTGTCTTGTAGACTTTTTCAGAAAGCGCGCCTTTACCGCGTGTGCGCAACACTTCCGTACCCTTCGGAACGAAGTAACCGACAATTTTTATAGCGGCTTCAAGCAGGCCGCCGGGATTGCCGCGCAGGTCGAGTACAACTGCCTTTACATCGGGATTTTTCTTCAGATCCAGCAATGCGTCGCGTACTTCCTGAGCTGCTTTATCGGTATATTGGGTAAGGTTGATGTAACCGATATTGTCTTTTACTACTCCGTAATAGGGGACGGGAGGTAATACGATCTTCTCGCGCATTATGTCGAATGTGATTATAGAATCCTGCACGTAAGGACGCTTTACAACCACACGCAACGGTGTGCCGGCCTGACCGGTGAGCTTGCTCTTGACCTGATCGGAATGCCAGGTAAGCACAGTGTCATTGTCGACCATCATGATGAGGTCGCCAGGTTTCATCCCTGCTTTCTGTGACGGGCTTCCGAGATATGGCTCGCTGATATAGACACCCTTTCCCGGACGTTCGGAAATGACAGCTCCAATACCGGCATATTCACCGGAAGTCATCATGGCGATGTCGTCCTGACGGCTCGGCGGGAAATATTCAGTGTACGGATCAATGTCGTTAAGCATGGCCGCAATGGCGGTGTTTATCGACTTCTCGGCATCAATTGAATCGACATAGTTGGTCTGAAGCTCCTTTACAAGGGCATTGAATATGTCAAGATTACGTGTGATCTCGGCTTTGTTGCTGCGGGTTGCGGAAATCGCTGAAAATCCTGCTACTGACAACAGGCCTATAACCGCACAGCGGCTCCACAGTGAAGTTGGGCGTTTCATCATCCTGGCTAAATAATTGAAGTTGCTAAGTTACATATTATTTATAACAATTGACTTAGGCATTTTGTCAAAAAAACACAAAAAAAGCGGCCGGTAGGGCCGCTTTTTTATGGATTGGATTGCGATTTTTATTCTTTTACAGTACCGCCAAGCCAAGTTGAGTAAACCAGCTTGAACTGAGCCGGACCGGTAACCTCGTATTTTACGGTATCGTTTACATTACCGCTCTTGCCCTCAAACTCGCTGTTGCCGTAGTAGGTGACGAAGTCAATCTCATAGATGATAGGATCGTCGTAGCCCTCGATGAGATTGGCATCGGGATAGAGCTTGTTAAGTGTAGCCGGCATGGTGATGTTGAGGAAGCGGTCACGCATCAACGGAATAACCACGCTCTGGGTAAGGTCGCTGTACATCGATGCTGCGTATTTCTCAACCTGCGAAATGTCGTGGTTGACGTTGCAGTAGTATGCCGAGCAGCCCGAGAAGAACTCTGAATTGCCGCGGTCGATATATCCGGCACCCTCATTGTCCTTAACCCAGTCTACGGTGGTCTGGTAGAATGTCAGACCGGGTTCCGACTGGCGTACATTCGGGATGGAGATAATCACGTTGGGGTTGAAGATCCAGTGGCCGTTTACCTTGGCATACTGTGATGACTGCTCTTCAAGGTTATCATACTTGACCCATTCGCTTCCGTTGTAGTCAAACTGTGCGCAGTTGGCATACTTTGCACCTGACTGATAGGCAACGAACTTGGTTGTGCCTTCGGTAGCATAGGGGAACTTGGCCTTAAGCAGTACGGGTATGTTCAGGTAGGCAGTAGCATTGGCGATATAACCGTTGGTGATACCCATCTCCTGAAGCTCGGCCGGGCTTACGAGATAAGCGTCGGTAACGGCGCTCCATGCAGTACCGTTGTAAGTGTACAGTGCATTGGCTGCGTATGAGTCGATGGGAGCGGGAGCCGGTACATAAGGCTTAACGGGAGCCATCTCGGCGGTTGCCTTTCCATTGACGGCGGTGATTACAAAGTTCACGTAAGTGGGAGCTCCGGTGTTGCGGTCGGTGTTTACTGAAAGCGCGTAGCCGTTGATCTTTACCTTCTCACCCTTTACGAACATTGCCTTAGTCTCATCGGTCGGCTGATAAGCGCTACCTGTGGTTTCGCCACCTTCGACGGTGAAGTTAGTGTAGCTGCCGGTTGAGATCACGTCGGCATCAAACTCTACATATACCGACATTGTACCCTTGCTGGCGTTGGCAAGTATGGCGTCGCGCAGTTCGTTCATCTTGGCGCCGTCCATGGCAACCGGGGTGGGGTAGGTGTAGACATTGCTTGACACGATGTTCTCGCTGCCTGCGGTGGGAGCAAGCTGCAGACCGCCGTTATACTGCGATCCATTGCCGCTGACCTGAACCTCCATGCCGATCTTATAGTCGGATGCCACGAAATTCTTGCCGTAATATACGAGCAGGCTGCCGGTATTGTCGGTAAGGATATAACCCTGAGCGCAGATGGCGGTGATGGTACCTCCGATAGTGCAGTTTGCACCTACGGCAACTTTGTTTATGGCAGTGAGAGTGACAGCTTCGAATGTAGGCTCAGCATCGGCCTGCTTGTAGTTTACAAGCACGTAGTCACCGCTGGCAGCATCGGGATAAGCACCCTTAAGGATGGTGGGAAGTGATGCCGATGCCGGGGTCTTGGGGGTGAATGCATCGGTAAATGCATTTGGCGTGCCCCATGCCTGCATGTAATTGTCGGTTGTTACTGAGTAGACCTTGGCGTTGTAGATAGCGTTGATCATAGGATCAGCTGCTACCTGCTCGGAATAGAAAGCCTTGATGGTAGACTTGTCACTGGCCGCGAAGTAGGGGAAAGTGTTGGCATTGAAGTAGAAGGGTAACAGCTGTTTAGCCTGGAACTCATCATTGAAATAGCCTAACTTGGCCCAGTTGTTGAGCTTGGTCTGTGCCTCGGACTTGCTGATATCATCACGCTCCATGATAAAGCTGACGGCATCGCTCAGCGATGCAATTGCTGTATAGTCCTCGGCTTTCATAGTGAAGTCGATGTTTTCAATCGGGGTAGTAATACCGGGCTTTTCAAAGCCGTCAAGCGCGTGTTCGTTCCACGAATTTTCATCGCAGCTGACTGCCGCCATTCCTACTGCACCGATGATAAGAGCATTAAATATTTTATTGTATTTCATATTTAAGTCAGGTAAGTCGGTTAGAAATTAATACGCATCTTGATTGAATAGGTACGGCCCTGTGCATAGAATACGCCGTAGGCATTCTCCCATGTACCGCGTGTGGTTGAGTTGGTCATCGCGTCGGTAATGTAGTAGTAGTTGAACAGGTTGTAGACATTACCGTAGATAGTGGCCTTCACGTCGCCGATATTGAACTTATAAGAGGCGTTGAGGTCAAACTGCTGTCCCCAGGGTATCTCCCAGGGCTGAGCGATGTTGATGGCACCTTTCTTGAGGTTGGAACCCTGAAGTATGAAATCAGAGTAAGCTCGTGACTCGGCAACCCAATCGGCACCAACGCGGAAGCCTTTGAAGGGGAAGAATGTTACTGAGAGAGAACCCTGAGTTTGGGGAGAGTCACCTACATGGATGTTCTTCTGGTTGACAGTAGCCTGAGCGTGATCCTCGGCACCTACACCTGAAGCGAGTTCGCCTGTGGAGATATCGGCAAGAGGCTGGCCGAGCTGATTGTAGAAGTAACCTGATGCGTTGCTTGACCACTTCCAGTTACCTAATGACAGCATACCCTCGAAGCTTACCCAGCTTACGGGCTTGTAGTTTGCATCTACCTCGACACCGATGTGACGTGCATTCACGCCCTGAAGGTTGATGGTGAAGCGGCCGCCGTCGTTGAGTGTACCGCCACGGGCCATTGTCTTGTCAACCCAAGTGGTATAGTAACCGTTGACAGTCACGGCCAGTTTGTGTGACTGGAAGCCGTAGCCTAATTCAAATGAATAGCACTTTTCGTTGATGGCGTCCTTGTTGATAGCGTTTGAGTTGGAATAGCTGAGGAAGGCACCACCCTGGAAATAGGGAACGCGGCTGATGTAACCGAGGTTACCGAACACGTTGTTATGATCGTCGATGTTGTAGTTGACACCGCCCTTGATTGTACCACCCCAGAAGTTGAGTGTCTCGGATTTTTCATGCTGCTTGTCGGCATAGAGGAACTCGCGGCGCCAGTAAGAGGTGTTGTTGAGTGAGCCTGCTGCGATGAAGTTGAGCTTGCCGTCGAGCATTGTGTATTCACCTTGTGCATAGACACCTTCCTGAAGTGTGTAGCCATTGTAGTTCTTGTAGACAACGTCACCGATGCCGAGTTTCTCATATACCCAGTTGGGATCGGCAGCAGCCGAGTTCAACTGAGGATTGATGCCCTTACGGGTAGAATAGTCGATGAAGTATTCACCGTCATAGAGGTCATTGATCTTGTTTTTGTGCTTACCGATATAGTAGCGGAGGTCGATACCGCCGGTGAGGTTGATGCGGTCACCGTTGGCACGCTCCCATTCTTTCTTGTAAGATGATACGAGGCCATACCATACGTGGTCATTGAAGCCGGTTGACATAACGAGCTTTGAACCGTTGGTTGAAGCTGCGTTTATATCCTGGATTGCGCCGTAATCGAAAGTTCCGTCAGGACGGCGGAAGCGGGTGCTCAGCACGCCGTCGGTGGCACCGTACCAGTCGCTGTAAGAATATCCGTCAAGACCGCTGCCCTGGCCGCTGTAACCGCCGGCATGGCAGAGTGAAACGTAAACGGCAGATGAGAGTGATGATGTCTCATCGATTTTCCAGATATGGTTGAGCTGGATCTGAGGCTTGTTTGACAGGTTCAGGTTCTGGGTGCGGAGCTGTCCGTTGTTGTCAAATCCGTAAGTGGGATTGTAACGGTACATGCACTCACCGTCCATATAGCGCTTGCCGTATTCCTGATAACCCATGATCGAGAGACCTGAACGCTGGTTGGGACGGCGTATGTGACGCTGCCATGAACCGAATGCGGTAAGACCTATCTGATGATTTTCGTTGATACGCTTTGAGATGTTGGCAAAGTAGTTGTAGTTGTTGTAGGGTGTGCCCTGAACATATCCGTCGCCCCACTTGCGTGATGCGAGGAATGTCATTGCCCAGCCGTTTTTCATAAGACCGGTCGACAGCTTGATACCATAGTTGTTCAGTCCGTCGTTACCCATGCCATACCATACCGAACCGCCCTTCTCGACATCGATCGTGCGGGTGGTGATGTTGATGGTACCGCCCACTGAGGGAGTTGACACGATGGTTGCGCCGAGACCGCGCTGCACCTGGATGTTGGCGGTTACATCGGAAAGACCGGCCCAGTTGCTCCAGTAAGTGCCGCCCCATTCCATGTCGTTCATGGGGATACCGTTGATCATAACGGCTACGTTTTCACTCTTGAAGCCGCGAACGTTGGTCTTGGCATCGCCGAAACCACCGCCCTGCTTGGTTGTCCATACACCCGGTGTAGTCTTGAGGACTTCGGGGAGATCCTGATTGCCGAGTTTTACATCGATAGTCGAGGCGCCGATTGTTGACACAGCTACCGGAGTGAGACGTGTGCGTGCGGCTGACTGCTCGACCACGACATTCTTGAGCATCTGTGCTTCAGTCTCGAGCGTGATTGTGTTGAGGTTGGGGGCAGCCTTCACGATTACCGGCTTGAAACCGATGAAATTAACCCTGATTGACTTCCCGGCAGGTGCCTCGAGCACGAATCGTCCGTCGATGTCGGTGGCTGTGGCATTTTTGGTGCCTTCGACACTCACGGTTGCGCCTATTATAGGCTCACCCTGTTCATCGACAACCAAACCGCTGCATTTAATATCGCCTGGTGCAGCCATGGCAGCCACACTCATGAGCCAGACAGCGCCGGCTAAGAGAAAAAGTCTCCTGATCATAAATTTAACTTAGGTTTTTGAAATGTAGATATATACACTCTGGTTGATAATTTTTTACAAAATTACCAAATTTTGTAGAACTACAATATTTAGGAACTGAAATTTTCGGGCGAAATATATTCCTATTAATATATTTGTAAAAATCGGTCATAAATCTTACCTTTGCAAGAATTATAGTGAAAAGTGATGAAGGTAAAGATACACCGTGAAGGGCTTAACATATTATTTTTGCTTCTCGCAATACTACTGGTGATAAATATCCCGGTATGGCTTTTCATGCGTCCGTTGTGGATTCCGATTACATTTTCGTCACTCTCGGCCATAGTGTATTTGCTGGTACTCAACTTCTTCCGCTCGCCTCGCCGTACATTCAGAGGTAATCCGGAAAATGTTGTTGTCGCTTCGGCCGATGGTAAGGTAGTGGCGTTGGAGGAGACATACGAGAGCGAATACCTGAAGTGCCGCTGTATTCAGCTTTCGGTGTTTATGTCGGTGACCAATGTGCATGCCAACTGGTTTCCGGTCGATGGTGAGGTCATATATGTGAAGCATCACTCCGGACGTTTCCTCTCGGCATATCTCCCGAAGGCAAGCACCGAGAATGAGCGTTCGACAGTGGTGATCAAGGCCCTGAATGGCCAGCTCGTGCTGATGCGTCAGGTGGCCGGCGCTATTGCACGCCGTATCGTCACTTATGCCGTGCCCGGCGACCGCGCCTCGATCCATGATCACATGGGCTTCATCAAATTTGGTTCCAGGGTTGACCTGTATCTGCCTCTTGATGCCGAAATCCTTGTTAAACTCGGTGACCGTACTACGGGAGGCATTACTCCGGTGGCCCGTTTAAAGTCAAAAGCATGATCCGTCGTATAATTTCCAATATACCGAATACCATCACATGTCTCAGCCTTGTGTGTGGCTCGCTGGCCATAATCGCTTCCTTTGGCGGTGACGTAAGGATAGGCAATCTGACATGTTTACAGTGGACATGGATACTTATAGGCATCGCTGCCGTATGTGATTTTCTTGATGGAGCTGCCGCAAGGGCACTGCATGCCTATTCATCGCTCGGCAAGGAGCTGGACTCGTTAAGTGATCTGGTAAGTTTCGGTGTCGCTCCCGGCATGATGGTGTACAATACGCTTTCTCTTTATGCCGATCACAGCTGGGTGCCTTTTGTAGCGCTGCTGATACCAGTACTCGGTGAGGTCCGTCTGGCCCGCTTCAATATAGATGACCGCCAGACTACCTCTTTTCTCGGACTGCCCATCCCTGCCAATGCCATATTCTGGATAGGAGCCACGGCAGCAGTTGGAAAGTATGGCTATCCGGGTGACGCTGTCGCCGTGGCTGCGATTGTAATAATTGCAATGCTGATGGTGGTTACCGGGCTGCACATGTTCTCTCTGAAATTTAAGAATTTGAAACTGGCCGGCAACGGACGCCGTTTCTTCATACTGGCGGCCGCGATATTTTTTATGATTATCGACGGAGTGGCCGGTCTGGCATGGAGTATCCTGCTTTATATAGTGTTGTCGCTGGCTTCCGGACGGCAACGCAACTGATTGCCGATAGATTTTAAGCCGTTTTACAGGCGCTCATCCAACTTTTTATTGGTAAAACACATTATAATTACATGAATTTTCTATTATTTCTGTTATTGATAATACTGTTCATGGTAGTGGTATTGCCGCTTACCGTGTTTCATCGTATATACCGCGCATTTACAGGTCGCCGCAATGGCGCCGATGCATTTGCCGGAGGCTTTTATCGTGGTCGCGGCGATAACCGTCAGCGCAAGGAGGAGCCTCAGCCTAAAGTTAAGAAGAAAGTATTCTCGCGCAATGAGGGAGAATATGTGGAATTTGAAGAGATTACCGTGGAGGTGTCCGGTGAGGCACGCGACAGTGCCGGCAATTCGGTCAAATATGAGATCGAGGAGCAGATAAGTGATGCCGAATGGGTGGAAATAAAATAATGAATTACAATTATGGCAGGATATATAAGTGAGCTTTATGATTTTCTTGAAGAGCTCAGTCAGAATAACAACCGTGAGTGGTTCAATGCACATAAACCGGAGTTCGAGAAACTTCGTCAGTCATGGCTGGCCGATCTGCAGCGCATGATCGATGCCATGGCGCAATGGGATCCTGCCATAGGGCGTCGCACGGCACGTGAATGTGCTTACCGCATATACCGTGATACCCGCTTCTCGCCCGACAAGACTCCGTTCAAGGTATGGATGGCTGCGGCTTTCGGCCCTTATCCGCGCCACACACCCTATGCCGGTTATTATCTGCATCTGGATATCCGTCCTGACGAAAGCGGACTGTATGGCGGCATCTGGCACCCGGAGACTCCGATATTGAAAAAATTGCGTCATGCCATAGCTGATAATCTTGAGGAATGGGAAGAGGCTGTGGCCGACAATGGAGCTATATGGGTAGGGGAGACCCTGAAGACCGCACCTAAGGGTTGGGATAAGGATCACCCCGCGGTCAAATATCTTCGCATGAAAGATATAGGCGGCTGGATACCGGTGGACCGTTCATTCTATGAAAATCCTGACTGGCCCATAGAAGCGGCCGCCATGATGGAGCGTTTCAAACCTATGGTAGATTTTCTCAATTACTCGATAGATGAATAGAAAGAGCCCGGCAATTGACTGCCGGGCTCTTTTCATATTCTCGGAAAAATCTGTTTAGAACAGTTTGTCAGGATAAACTCCATCACGGTGGAGCTGGGCAAACTTCTCGACCACACCTGGACGGTCGGCGGCATAGGTGACGCCAAACCAACGGGAGTCCGTGTCAAGCACCTTCACTGTAGCCTCGCCTGAGGTGGTGAGGGTATTAATGGCAAGGGGAATGAAGAACTCTGCCTTGGGTGTATTGATATCCTTGTCGAGGAATTTTACAAATTCACGCTCACTGTAGTCGAAGTAGTCGGGAGTGAAGCCCCACAGGTTCATTGATACCGGAGTCATAGGGTCAAGAGTCTGCTCGACACCGTTTTCATCGGTAAACACGATGTTATGGTCCTTGTCGTAGCTGATTGCAGTGCGC
>CAZIPQ010000004.1:51944-53092 GCA_964541165.1 uncultured Muribaculum sp. | reverse complement strand
GTCATCCTTGCCGATGGAATCGCCCTCAACATGCCCGAAGCGGAGTTGGTAGAGGGTGAGACACTCCAGCTGGAAGCAACGATAGACCCGGAAACCACTACCGACAAGAGCGTGACATGGACTTCAAGCGATGAATCGGTAGCTACTGTGGATGGGACCGGCCTTGTAACTGCTATTGCCCCCGGTGAGGTTACAATCACAGCTATGACCACAAACGGTAAGGAGGCAGCTTGCGAATTGGTTGTGGCCAAGAGGATCATTCCGGTCGAGATGATCATACTTGATCAAACAGAAGCCACTATCGCGTACAATGAAACACTTCAGCTCACCGCAACCGTAGTTCCCGACAATGCTACAGATAAGGCCGTAGTATGGACATCAAGCGATGAAACGGTAGCTACAGTTAGCGAGACCGGCCTTGTAACCGCACTTCTTCCAGGCAATGTCACAATCACAGCTACAAGCGTCAACAATCTCACTGCTATCTGTGAGCTTACCGTAACTGGATTTACAGGAATCGACGGCATATATGGGACGGAGGTACTGAGGATCGACGGTAATACCGTGATAGCTCCGGAAGGAAGTCGTATATATAATGTAAGTGGACGCCTGATGCGTTTTGAGAATCTCGAGAAGGGTATTTACATTGTGGTATTGCCTGAGGGTAAAAATATTAAGATCGCAATCCGCTAACCCTATTACCTATTTATTGCATAGGCTGCGTCAAAACTGACGCAGCCTATGTCGTAATTTATGGGAATGGATCGGTATGTTGTGCATGTCGTTTTCCGTCATGCAATCTTGATGACCTCAAAGATTTTAAATGGCGAAGGGAAGCCTTATATAAAGGCTCCGGTATTCCACGTTTATCGAAGGTTTGTCTCGATGGCTTGCTTGATCATTTCCTGGGGATCAAGAAGTTCGATAGGGGTGCCGATCGAATCCTGCTCGGCAATTGTCCGGTTGGTGTTTTCCAGCTCCGACAGGCACTGCCGGTAATAATCGGGCTTTACTCCGAGTTTTTCGGCTTCTGCCTCTGTAATCTCAAGGGAATAGCGGCGGTCAGTGAGCTTGAGATATTTCAATAATATGGCATTAGATCTGGTCTGTTCTATTATCTCGGCTCTCCTTTCCTCCGGAAACTGCTG
>CAZIPQ010000004.1:36918-51844 GCA_964541165.1 uncultured Muribaculum sp. | reverse complement strand
AGACCGTATTTCAGCTCGTAGGCACGTCCCGATATCGGGCTTCCGTTGAACTCGCTCACATCGTAGACCGACTTGCATTGCGGACAACGGGCGTTTAGCTTTTCCGCATCATATACAATCCTTACCTCACGGTTACGCTCGACAGGACATGCCAGATCGTAGGCCATGGGATTATTGAATATATCGGTCACGAGCAGGATGCCCCCGAAGCCGGTATATGTCGCTGCTGTCCATGGGAAGTCGGCCGGTTGAAAGTGCAGGATGAATCTGCGTGACGAACCGAGGCCATGAACTCCGTAGGTATCCCAGTAGCCGCTGTTGGCAAGATCGATATGTACCGGTGTCAGCGGAATACGGTCGTCATCCACGCTGTCGCTGCATGATGTCATTACGACCATTGCAGCGGCGGTAAGTATTGCGGCCGGTGATTTGTACAGTTTCACTTTGATGCGAGTGAATCAAGTGCGGCATGAAAATCGCTGAAATGAAATCCGGCCAACGTATCCTCGTATTGGCGGCGTATGCGGTCGTTGCACAAATTGCCTGCCGAGCCTTCGTGAGTGTGGTGCAGGGTATAGTCGGGCTCAAAGTTTCCGGCCTCGATGTCCAGACCTACCTTTTTATATGCATCGCGGAACGGCATTCCGGCAAGGGTGAGCCTGTTGACCTCCTCTACGGAATACATGTATTTGTAGCGCGGATCGCGGGCAGCATCGCGGTTGACCTTTATGCTTCCTGTCATCGCGGTCACCATGTCGAGTATCTCGATCAGCGAATCAAAGGCAGGGAGGAAATTCTCTTTCACTAACTGCAGGTCGCGGAAATATCCTGACGGAAGATTGTTGGTGATCAGCGTAATTTCGAACGGAAGAGCCTGAAGCTTGTTGCACTTGGCGCGTGTCAGCTCAAATACATCGGGATTTTTCTTGTGGGGCATGATCGATGACCCGGTGGTGTATTCGTCAGGCAACTTTATAAATCCGAAGTTCTGCGAGTTGAACATGCATGCATCGTATGCAAGCTTGCCGACCGTTGCGGCTATGGAGGCGAGAGCCTGTGCTACTATACGCTCGGTCTTGCCGCGTCCCATCTGTGCGTAGACTACGTTGTAGTTCATCGAGTCAAATCCCAGCAACCGGGTAGTCATGGTGCGGTTGAGCGGGAACGATGATCCGTAACCGGCGGCTGAGCCGAGAGGATTGCGGTTGGTCACCTTGTAGGCTGCCAGAAGCACAGTAAGATCGTCCACAAGACTCTCTGCATAAGCTCCGAACCACAGGCCGAATGATGACGGCATCGCAACCTGAAGATGGGTATAACCCGGTATGACGACATCCTTGTACTGCTCACTCTGGTTGAGGAGAGTGTCAAACAGGCGTGTCATCGCGGCAGTGACATCCTCGATGCGCGAGCGGATATAGAGCTTGAGGTCGACCAGCACCTGGTCGTTGCGTGAGCGTCCCGAGTGAATCTTTTTGCCTATGTCACCGAGACGCCGGGTCAGCATCAGCTCGACCTGAGAATGTACATCCTCGACATCAGGCTCGATTACAAACTCTCCGCGACGGATTGTGGCAAGAATGTCACGCAAGCCGTCGAGCAGTGTTTTCAGTTCATCGGCAGTCAGCAGTCCGATAGATTCCAGCATTGTGATATGGGCCATTGAGCCGAGTACGTCATACTCCGCAAGGTAAAGGTCCATTTCGCGGTCGAGGCCCACTGTGTAGGCCTCGACGTTATTATCGACCTGAGTCGATTTTTCCCATAATTTAGATGCCATCGGCTATTTCAGGGTGACAAGGTTTTTCATCATGTCGCCCATTTTGTCGGCGGCTTCCTGAAGACGCGGTCCGACCATGGGCTTGAGCATAGCCGGCAGTTCGACATCAATTGATGTCACGGCGGTTGATGTGCCTTCACCGGCCGGAGCGATGTTTACGGCCATTATGATGGGTACAGGAGCGCCTTCGGCATTGAATGCCACACGCTGTCCGGGCACACGCTCCGAAATGCGCAGTGTAAGCGCCCCCATCGGGGTGCCGTTAAAGGAGATGGTGTCTTCGGTAAACGTAATATCTCCGATCTTGGACTTTATTTCATCAGGCAGCGCATTAATGCGTTCCTGAAATGCTCCCAGATTATTAAGACGCTCGTAAGCATCCTCAGCCGACATGTTTAGAGTTACCGGCTTGCCGCTATATGATGTCATGAATTGTGTTGGTCTATAGTGTTATATCAGTCGTTGCGCTTGGTGGGAACCCAGTTGGCGGGATCCTTGCGCCACTCCTTGAGGGTCTCGAGGTCGGCAGCCTTGATATAGTTGCTCTCTACGGCAGCCTCAAGCATAGAATTGTAGTTGCTGAGAGTGATGAGCTTCACGTGGGCATCGGCGAAGCGCTTTGCGGCAACGGGGAAGCCGTAAGTGAATATCGCAGCCATACCCACTACCTCGCAACCTGCATTGCGAATGGCCTCGACAGCCTTGAGGCTGCTGCCGCCGGTAGAGATGAGGTCTTCGATTACTACCACCTTCTGACCCGGTTTGAGGTTACCCTCTATGAGATTTTCAAGTCCGTGGTCCTTCGGAGTGGAGCGGATGTACACGTAAGGAAGGCCGAGGGTGTCGGCTACCAGTGCTCCCTGAGCGATGGCACCAGTGGCCACGCCGGCGATAACATCGGGCTGCTCGAAGTTTTCCAGAATCACTCGACACAGCTCTACCTTGATCAGTGAGCGGAGCTCGGGATAGGAGAGGGTCTTGCGGTTGTCGGTATAGATAGGCGAGTTCCAGCCCGAAGCCCAGATGAAAGGTACGTCGGGTTGCAGCTTTATAGCGCTAATCTTCAACAACTTTTCTGCCACTAAACTTTCTAACTTTTTCATTGTGTGATATTGTTTGGGAAATTTTATGCAAAGATAAAAATTAAGGGCTACATATCAAATTTATTTGCTACTTTTGTGAACCAAAAAAACGCAATCAAATATTATAAATATGTCATCCGAAATTTTGTCGTTGGGCGAGGTGTATCGCGCCGCCCATGTGCTGAAAAGTGTTGTACGTCATACCGAATTGATCAAGGCGCCGATGATCAATCCTGAAAGTGATATATGGCTTAAGCCGGAGTGTCTGCAGCACACGGGTTCATTTAAACTTAGAGGAGCATATTATAAGATATCGCAGCTGTCACCTGAGGAGAAGGCTCACGGAGTCATCGCATGTTCGGCCGGTAACCATGCTCAGGGCGTGGCTATGGGTGCGCGTGACAATGGCATCAAGGCTATAATCTGTCTTCCCGAGGGCGCGCCTATCGCCAAGGTTGAGGCTACAAAGCGTCTGGGAGCCGAAGTGTGTCTCGTTCCCGGCGTATATGATGATGCATACAAACGTGCGCTTGAGTTGCGCGACGAACATGGATATACTTTCGTACATCCGTTTGACGATCCTCTTGTAATTGCCGGACAGGGTACTATCGGTCTTGAAATTCTCGATGAGATGCCTGATGTGGAAGCTGTCATCGTGCCTATCGGCGGTGGCGGACTGATATCCGGTGTAGCGTATGCCATAAAATCTATCCGTCCTGATGTGAAGGTTTACGGAGTTCAGGCAGCCGGCGCGCCGAGTATGTACGAGTCGATAGCTAAGAACGAGCGTATATGTCTGTCGAATGTATCGACCGTGGCCGACGGCATCTCGGTAAAAGAGCCTGGCGTCAACACATTTGAGATGTGCCGTAAATATGTCGACGAGATTGTTACGGTGACCGACGATGAGACAGCCGCCGCCATCTTGACCATGATGGAGCGTGAGAAGCTTGTGGCAGAGGGTGCCGGTGCTGTGGCAGTGGCTGCCGCAATGTTCAACAAAGTGCCTATCAAGGGCAAAAAGACCGTATGTCTTGTGTCGGGCGGTAATATCGACGTAAGTATTCTCAGCCGTGTCATCAACCGCGGACTTATCAAGAGCGGCCGTAACTTCTCGGTCAATATCGATCTCTTTGACAAGCCCGGCGTACTTGCTGCTGTCAGTGATATCGTGGGCCGTCACGGCGGTAACATCATTTCGGTAAGCCATGACCGCAACAATATGAACACTCCTATCAACAGCTGTACGCTGCGAGTTGTGATGGAGACCCGGAATCACGAGCATATTAAAGAAATACACGAGGCTCTTTCTGAGGCCGGTTATCTTGTGCAGAAATGAGTATGATGCATCTCCTAAACAGATTAAAGCTGTCGGCAACGGCGGTTGTGCTGTCGGCGACGGCAATGGCGCAGAATACGGCTGCCGTGTCGGATACGCTTGCCGTAACGCTTGATCAGTGCATAGCGATAGCTCTCGATGACAACCCAACCGTGAGGGTCGCCGACATGGAGATTACGCGTGTTGATTACGCCAAGAAAGAGACTATTGGCCAGTTGTTGCCTTCGATTAACTTCGGCGGTAACTACAACCGCATGATCGCCAAGCAGGTGGCTTACATGAATATGTCCGGTCTGGGCAGTCTTGGAAAGCCGGGCGCCGGCGAGGAAACCGATGGTGAGGAGACTCAGGCCCGTTCATCCTCCAAGTCGAGCGGCAACGGCATTAAGATGGGTCTTGACAATAGCTATCAGGTCGGTTTCAACGCCTCTCTGCCATTGATCGCTCCGCAGTTGTGGGCAGCTCTTAAGCTTAGTGACAGCCAGATATTGCAGAATGTCGAAGCCGCGCGTGCGTCACGTCTGTCGCTTGTCAATCAGGTGAAAAGCGCGTATTTCACTTTGCTGCTGGCTCATGACAGCTACGATGTGATTCGTGAAAGCTATGACAACGCCGTGCTTACCCACAGTATTTATGAAAAGCGCCTTGTGGTAGGTACAGCATCGGAATATGATGTGTTGCGTACGTCGGTACAGGTGAAAAACATCGAGCCGGAACTGCTTCAGGCCGAGATCGCCATCAAGCAGGCCGCCCTTCAGCTGACGATACTCATGGGTATGGACTCGTCGGTGGCTCTCGCTCCCGCGACCCGTCTTGTTGACTACGAAAGCGGAATGTATGGCTCGGCTCTTGACGCTGACAGCAGCATAGAGGGCAATAGCGATCTGCGTAGCCTCGATCTGCAGACACGTACTCTCGAACAGGCGTTGAAAGTACAGAAGATGTCGTGGTTTCCCACACTTGCACTGACTGCCGGTTACAACTGGACTTCATCGAGCAACGGTAATCCGCTGCAGAATTTCCGCTGGAACCCCTATTCGGTTGTCGGCCTGACGCTTTCATTCCCTATATTCGAAGGCGGACAGCGCTGGAGCCGTATCAAGCAGGCCCGCATCCAGGTTGACGAGATGGCATGGCAACGTGACAATCTCGAACGCTCCATAAGGATGCAGGTTGACCTTGCGAAAGACAATATCCGTAAGAATGTGCGTCAGATAGCCAGCAATTCCGAAGGTGTACGTCAGGCAGTAAAGGCTCATTCGATAATGGAGAAGTCATTTGAGATCGGCGCCGCCAGCTATCTGGATCTGCGTGATGCGGATCTTGCCCTCACTCAGGCGCGACTCGTATATTATCAGGCAATATATAATTATCTTGTGGCCAACAGCGAGCTTGAGCTTCTGCTCGGCAACGCCGATCTAACAAGATACTCACAAAAATAACAGTACTCATGAAGAAATCACTCATTGCAATAGCTTCACTTTGTTTAATGGTAGCCGCAAGTTCGTGTGGCAAAGGGGATAAATCGGCCACTTCCGAAACAGCGCAGGTGGCTGAGGAAAAACCTAATGTCGAAATAGAACGAGTACATCTTCAGGATGTTCCTCAGACAGTGACTTATACGGCCACCGTGCAGGCTTTCAAGTCCAATAATATTTCCACCTCTACCCCTAATCGCATAAAGGAGATCCTTGTTGAGGTCGGCGATAAGGTAAAACGTGGCCAGCGCCTTGTGCTGCTTGACAACGCTACGGTGGCTCAGCTGAAGATACGCCTTGACAATACCGAGCGCGACTATAACCGCGCTGTTCAGCTTCTGGAGATAGGAGGCGGTACACGGCAGACAGTGGATCAGCTGAAAACCGAACTTGACGCCGCCCGTCGACAGTATGAGAATGTGGTTGAGAATACCGTGCTCGTTTCGCCGGTCAACGGTGTGGTGACGGCACGCAATTATGACGCCGGTGACATGACGGCAGCGTTGCCGATCCTTACCGTCGAGCAGCTACAGCCGGTCAAGGTGATGATTAGTGTAAGTGAGAATGAATTTACCAAGGTGCATGTCGGCATGAAAGCCGAGGTGTATCTTGACGTATATGGCGACGAACGTTTTGAAGCGACCGTGGCCCTTATCCATCCTACCATTGATGCTGCGACCCGAACCTTTACCGTTGAGCTTAATATCGCCAACCGCGACGAGCGGGTACGTCCCGGTATGTTTGCCCGTGTTATCATGGACTATGGTAGCGCCGAGCATATCGTGGTGCCTGACCGTGCCATTGTCAAGCAGACCGGCTCGGGCGAGAAGTTTGTTTACGTCTACAAGGATGGACGCGTGTCGTTCAACCGTGTGGAGATAGGACAGCGTCTTGGCAATACCTACGAACTTCTGTCGGGAGTGGAAAACGGAGACGATGTCGTGATAGCAGGGCAGAGCCGTCTTGCTGACGGAGTTGAAGTCAATGTATTATCAAAATAATCAGACGTTGCCATGAGTATATATTCAGGAGCGGTCAAGCGTCCTATCATGACCACGCTGTGTTTTGTCGCAGTCGTGATCCTCGGCTTGTTTTCGCTTACCACTCTACCTATCGACCTTTATCCTGATGTGGAGACCAACACCATCATGGTGATGACCACCTATCAGGGAGCCAGCGCGCCTGATATAGAGCAGAATGTGACGCGCCCGCTTGAAAACAGCCTGAACGCGGTCAATGACCTTAAGCATATCACCTCCAAGTCGCGCGAGAATATTTCGCTGATCACACTTGAATTCGAGTATGGCGAGGATATTGACGTGCTTACCAATGATGTCCGTGACAAGCTGGACATGGTGAAGAGTCAGCTTCCTGATGCTGCCGAGACACCTATAATATTCAAGTTCAGCTCTGACATGATACCGGTTGTGATGCTGTCGGTACAGGCCTCCGAGAGTATGCCCGGTCTTTATAAGATATTGGATGAGAATGTGGTAAATCCGCTTGCCCGTATCTCGGGTGTTGGCTCGGTGTCGATATCGGGCGCTCCGAAGCGTGAGATCCACATTTATGTCGATCCGCAGCGCCTTGAGGCATATAATCTGTCAGTTGAGACAATCTCGTCGCTGATAGCTGCCGAAAACCGCAATATACCTGGTGGATCGTTTGATATCGGTAATGACACGTACTCTCTTCGCGTGCAGGGCGAGTTTACGGGAACTGATCACCTGAAGGATCTTGTGGTGGGTCACAGCAACGGCCGCAGCGTGTATCTGCGTGACGTGGCCCGCGTGGAGGACTCGCTTGAGGAACGTGCGCAGGAGACTTACAACAATGGCCAGCGCGGAGCCATGATCATCGTGCAGAAGCAATCGGGAGCCAACTCGGTGGAGATATCCAATGCCGTGATGAAGATGCTTCCGTCGCTGCAGAAACGACTCCCGACCGATGTAAAGCTCGGTGTAATTGTAGATACATCGGATAATATCCGCAATACAATTGCCTCGCTGGTCGAGACGGTGCTCTATGCACTGCTGTTTGTGGTTATCGTCGTGTTTGCGTTCCTCGGACGCTGGCGTGCCACGCTTATCATCACCATCACCATCCCTATCTCGCTTATAGCGTCGTTCATCTATCTTGCCGTTACGGGCAATACGCTTAACATCGTGTCACTGTCGGCGCTCTCGATTTCGATCGGTATGGTGGTCGACGATGCGATTGTGGTTCTTGAGAATGTCACGACCCATATAGAGCGCGGTTCCGATCCGAAGCAGGCTGCTGTCCATGGTACCAATGAGGTTGCGGTGTCGGTAATCGCGTCCACGCTTACGCTTATCGCAGTATTCTTCCCGCTGACCCTTGTGACCGGTATGACCGGTGTGCTCTTCCGTCAGCTGGGCTGGATGGTGACCATCATGATGATCATATCGACGATATGTGCTCTTTCGCTGACTCCGATGCTCTGTTCGCTGCTGTTGCGCAAGGATGTGAAGCATGGCCGCCTGTTTAAACTGCTCTACACGCCGATACGCCGCGCCCTCGACGCATTTGACGCCGGTTACGGACGTTTGCTGTCCAAGGTGGTAGGACATAAGACAATCACCATCACCATCTGTATGCTTATCTTCTTTGGCTCGCTGATGCTGATGAAGCATGTCGGTACCGAGTTTTTCCCGGTTGCCGACGACGGACGTCTTTCCGTGACGCTCGAAATGCCTATCGGAACGCGCGTGGAGCTTGCGAAGGAGAGCATGGGACGCCTGTATGAAGAGTGGCGTGCGAAATATCCTGAGATAATGGTGCTGAACTACACTACCGGTTCGGCATCGAGCGATAACGTGTTCGGATCGCTGCGTGACAACGGCTCCCACATCATTTCAGCCAATATACGACTCCTTGATCCGGGCTTGCGTTCACGAAACGTGACTGAGATTGCGGCACTCATGCGTGAGGACCTCAAAAGATATCCCGAGTTCTCAAAAACTCAGGTGACAGTAGGTGGCGGCATGGGTATGGGCGGCCAGTCGAAGCTCGATTATGAGGTATACGGATATGACTTTACCGAGACCGACTCGGTGGCTCAGAAGCTGGTGAAGATTCTTGAAGGGATACCCGGCACGGCCAATGTGCGTGTGTCGCGTGCTGATTATCAGCCGGAGTATCAGGTGGATTTTGACCGTGAGAAGCTTGCTATGTACGGACTTAATCTTCAGACTGCGGCCACATATATGCGCAACCGTATCAATGGCGCCACTGCCTCATTGTACCGCGAGGATGGTGAGGAGTATGACATAAAAGTGATGTATGCCCCTGAAAACCGTACCTCACTTGCCGATATAGAAAACATCCTCCTTTATTCACCGACCGGTCAGTCGGTTCGCATCAAGGATGTGGGTAAGGTTGTCGAGCGTTTTACGCCTCCTACAATCGAGCGTAAAGACCGTCAGCGCATCATCACGGTAAGTGCCGTGGCCGCTGATACTCCGATGAGCGCCATCGTGGAACAGGCTGCCGGTCAGATTGATGAGCTTGAGCTTCCGTCAGGTGTAAATATATCACTCTCCGGTAGTTATGAGGACCAGCAGGATTCTTTCCGCGATCTGTTGATGCTGGCCGCACTTATCATCATTCTTGTGTACATAGTTATGGCGGCTCAGTTTGAGAGCTATACCTACCCAGGAATCATCATGACCTCGCTGCTGTTTGCATTCTCGGGTGTGTTTATAATCCTGTGGCTGTCGGGCCACACTCTTAACGTCATGTCGATGATCGGCGCCATCATGCTTATCGGTATCGTAGTGAAGAACGGTATTGTGCTTATCGACTACATATCGCTCAACCGTGAGCGCGGAATGTCGATTACCAAGGCGGTGATCACCGGCGGTAAATCGCGCCTGCGTCCTGTTGTCATGACAACACTTACCACAATCCTCGGCATGGTGCCGATGGCCTGCGGTACAGGTCAGGGTGCTGAAATGTGGCGTCCTATGGGTACGGCGGTAATCGGAGGTCTGACATTCTCGACTATACTGACGCTGCTGTTCGTTCCGGCCCTTTACTGTATATTTGCGTATAACGGCGTAAGACTGAGCCGTAAACGTATGCGTAAACTTAGACTGAAAAAACAATGAAAGCTATACTGATAACATTTGACCAGGCTCATTATGACCGCATAGTGGATATGCTTGAGCGCAGTAACTGCCGTGGCTTCACATCATGGCGTGAGGTCAACGGACGCGGCAGTGTGTCGGGTGAGCCTCATTATGGCACTCACGCATGGCCCTCGCTTGCATCCGCGATAATAACAATGGTGGAAGATTCGCGCGTGGCCGGAGTGCTTCAGCGTCTGCGTCAGTTTGATGAGGAGTCGCCGAAACTTGGTCTGCGTGCCTTTACATGGAATATCGAAGAGTCGATATGACAGTGCGCCTTGTATCGTTCATATTATTGCTGCTCGTGTCATGGGCGCCGGTTGTCGCTGACGATTACCGGGTAAGTCTGCTGACCTGTGATCCGGGTGCTGATATTTATGAACTGGAAGGACACACCGCACTCCGCATCACCGGCAACGGGCAGGACGTAGTGGTCAATTATGGCCTCTTTGACTTTGGCGCGCCAAATTTCGTATACCGTTTTGTAAAGGGCGAGACCGATTATATGGTCGGCGCATCGCCCTACGAGTATTTCGTATCTCATTATCGCCGTAACGGCCGTGCTGTGCGGGAGCAGGAGATTGATCTGACTCCCGAACAGACAGAGCGTCTGATCGCTTTGCTTCAGGAGAATCTTCTGCCTGAGAATCGCGTGTACCGTTACAATTATGTAAAGGATAATTGCGCCACCCGTCCGCTGGCTATGCTGGAAAAGGCTATTGGTGATACCCTGTCATTGACTGCGCCCGCCTATACCGACGGCTGGACCTTCCGTAAGGCGATGCGTCATTATCACCGCAATTATCCGTGGTATCAGTTTGGTATTGACCTTGCGCTCGGCAGTGGCATAGACTACGAACTCACTGACCGGGAGAAGGCGTTTGCTCCGGTGATGCTCATGGAAATGCTCGAAGGAGGCGGTTCTGTAGGCACTCCGATGGTCGTGTCGCCCGGAAAAGAGGGTGGGGCAGAGCTCGGGCCTACACCGGCGCTGTTGTCTCCGCTGGCGGTGTCATTGGCAGTGTTGCTGCTGGTAGTGCTCGTGGCTGTGTACGATATCCGCCGTCATAAGGTTACTCGATGGGTAGATACTGTCTATTTTTCAGTCGCCGGACTTGCTGGATGTCTGCTGACTTTCCTGATTTTCGTATCGACTCATGAGGCGACTTCACCCAACTGGCTATATCTTTGGCTTAATCCTCTGTGTCTTATTATACCGGTGTGTATATATATAAAATCGCTCGGTAAGTTGGTAATGACATACGAATTCGTTAACTTTGCGTTAATATTATTGTTAATTGTGATGTGGCCTTGGCTACGTCAGTCGGCCAATATTGCATTTTGGCCACTGATGGCGGCTGATGTCACGTTGACTTTACGTTATATATACATCGTTAAATGCTACAACCCTCAGAAATTCGGCTGACACGGCGATTGCTGACTGCCCTTGTGGCCTCAATGGTGACTCTCACTGTTGTGGCACAGCAGCCTGCACCGCGTCCCAAACTGGTAGTGGGTATTGTGATCGATGGTCTGCGTGACGATTATCTCGAATTGCTGAAAGGATATTTCGGTGAGGGCGGTTTCCGCAGACTCATGGAGCAGGGTGTTATGCTTGACAATGTCAATTTCGGCACCTATATGGATGCGGCTGCAGCCACCGCGGTAATTTACAGCGGTACTTCACCTGCTGTCAACGGCATCCCCGCCTCTTCAGTATACAGCCGTGAACATAAGCGGAGCTATCCTATCGTGCTCGATGCCGAGGAAATCAGCAATCCACGCGATGAATCATTCTCGCCGAAAGTACTTACCGTTAGTACTCTTAGCGATGAGGTTCGTATTGATGGAGGCGGTTTCGGCAGTGTATACTCGGTGGCTCCTTCCGCACCCCAGTCAATAGTCATGTCTGGCCATGCCGGCAATAGCGCCTACTGGATCAATGACGTCACCGGTAAATGGACCACCGGCTCATATTACAAGGATGTGCCGCCGTTTATATCGATGCGCAATTATTCCAAGACCGTCGCATCACGTCTCGACACCTTGACATGGCGTCCTCTTATGGCTCCGGACAAGTATCCGGATCTGCCGGCCTATAAGAAATTCTATCCATTCCGCCATCTGTTTCAGCGCAATGACGTAGACCGTTTCCGCAACTACAAGACATCCGGTCCTGTCAATACCGAGATCACCGATATGGCGACAGACTATATCAACGGGCTCAAACTCGGCGGTCATGACGCGATGGACATGCTCAATCTCGGTTATACCCTGACTCCGTTTCTGGCTGCCAAAGATGCTGACAGCCGCATCGAGACGATGGACAGCTATATACGTCTTGACCGGGATCTTGCACGTCTTTTTGACCTGATTGACAAGAATGTCGGGCTTGACAGCACGCTTGTGATGGTTGCCGGAACTCCGGTTGCTCCGAGTTCCAAGCCTGATGATGCCAAATGGGGCCTTTCAGCAGGCGAATTCTCTCCCAAACGGGCCATATCCCTTCTCAACATGTACATGATACCGAAATACGGTAATGGTGAGTGGGTGTCAGGCTATTATGACAGTCAGATATTTCTCAATCATAAACTTATCCAGGATAACGGGCTTGATGCTGCGGCTATACGCGCCGAAGCGGCCGACTTTCTGGTAAAGATGAGCGGAGTAAGCCGTGCGTGGACCATCGAGGATGTGCGTGCCGGACGTGCCGGAACAAATGCCGATGCCGTGCGCCGAAACACTCATGTCGACTATGCCGGCGACGTATTGCTTGAAGTGACTCCCGGCTGGGAAATAGTGGAGACCGATCCCAATACGGCTAAGGAAAAACGCACCACCGTGCGCAGCGGTATCATGACCGCTCCGGTTTTCATACTGGCTCCTCAGCTTGTACCGGCTCATATAACGGCTACCACCGACGCGCGTTCGATAGCGCCTACGGTGGCACGCCTGTTGCGTATCCGCTCGCCCAATGCAGCTGATCTGCCTCCGCTTGTGCTGGAGAAGAAGTGATCAGTTACATTATTCAAAGCTAATTAGAAAAATCATTATATGTCATTTACAAATTTTCTTAATAAACTGTTTGGCAACAAGTCGCAGCGCGACTTGAAGGAGATACAGCCTATAGTTGACGAAATCAACGCCCTCGGGCCTAAGATGAAGCAGCTTACCAATGACGAGCTGCGTGATACGATAACCCAGATAAAGGCAGAGCTCAAGGCCGCCACTGCCGAGGATACAGCTGCCATCGAGGAGCTGAAGGCTAAGGTTGAGGAACTTCCGTTTGACCAGCGTCAGCCGCTGTGGGACGATATAGATGCTCGTGAGAAGAATATTCTCGAGATATATGAGCGTGAGCTTGACAGAGTGCTTCCGACGGTATTTGCCGCCATGCGCGAGACTGCAGCCCGTTTTGCCGCCAATGACACAATCGAGGTGACCGCCTCACAGATGGACCGTGATCTTGCCGCCGCAGGCAAGGACTTCGTGTCGATCGAGGGTGACAAGGCCATATATAAAAATCACTGGGTAGCCGGTGGCAACGACCTCAAGTGGGATATGGTACACTATGATGTACAGCTTATCGGCGGTATCGTCCTCCATCAGGGCAAGATTGCCGAGATGGCTACCGGTGAGGGTAAGACCCTCGTGGCTACTCTGCCGGTGTTCCTCCGCTCACTTACCGGTCGCGGCGTACATGTCGTGACAGTCAACGATTACCTGTCAAAACGTGACTCCGAATGGATGGGTCCGCTTTACATGTTCCATGGTCAGACTGTCGATTGTATCGACAAGCACCAGCCTAATTCGGAGGAGCGTCGCCGTGCGTATGCATGTGACATCACTTTCGGTACCAACAATGAGTTTGGTTTCGATTATCTTCGTGACAACATGGCGCTTTCTCCTCAGGATCTTGTGCAGCGCAAGCATTATTATGCCATTGTCGATGAGGTCGACTCGGTGCTTATCGACGATGCCCGTACTCCGCTTATTATCTCCGGTCCCGTACCCAAGGGTGATGACCAGCTCTTCAACGAATACAAGTTCAATGTCGAGAAGGTATATGAGGCTCAGCGTCGTCTCGTAGGCAAGCTGCTTCTTGAGGCCAAGGAAAAGATTGCCAGCGATGACAAGGAGGTCCGTAAGGAGGGTGCGCTTCAGCTGTTCCGTGCCTATAAGGGTCTGCCGAAGAACAATGCCCTTATCAAATATCTCTCACAGGACGGCATCAAGCCCCTGCTGCTTGAGACCGAGGCTTTCTACATGCAGGACAACAACCGCGAGATGCCCAAGGCCGTCGAGCCGCTCTATTTTGTAATCGACGAGAAAAATCGCTCGGTTGAGTTGACCGATAAGGGTATTGACGAGCTTACCGGCCGCAGTCAGGATCCGCACTTCTTCGTGCTCCCTGACATCGCATCGCAGCTTTCCGAGGTTGAAGGTGATGAAAGCCTCAGCCCGGCTGACCGCCAGCAGCGGAAGGATGACCTCATGCAGAATTATGCTGTAAAGGCTGAGCGTGTACATACGGTAAATCAGCTTCTGAAAGCCTATACTCTCTTTGAAAAGGATGTCGAGTATGTGATCGACGACAACAAGATCAAGATTGTCGACGAGCAGACCGGACGTATCATGGAGGGTCGCCGCTACAGCGACGGTCTTCATCAGGCAATCGAGGCCAAGGAGGGTGTTAAGGTCGAGGCCGCTACACAGACTTTTGCCACCATCACTCTCCAGAACTATTTCCGCATGTATCACAAGCTGGCCGGTATGACCGGTACTGCCGAGACCGAAGCCGGTGAGTTCTGGGATATATATAAGCTTGACGTAGTCACCATCCCCACCAACAAGCCCGTTGCACGCGTGGATATGAACGACCGCGTGTACCGTACGAAGAAAGAGAAGTATGCTGCCGTCATCGATGAGATCGTAAGTCTTGTCGAACAGGGCCGTCCGGTACTCGTAGGTACTACCTCAGTCGAGATCTCCGAGCTCCTTTCGCGTATGCTTACCCTGCGTCACATTCCCCACAATGTCCTCAATGCCAAGCTGCACCAGAAAGAGGCTGACATCGTGGCTCAGGCCGGTAAGCG
>CAZIPQ010000004.1:20447-36908 GCA_964541165.1 uncultured Muribaculum sp. | reverse complement strand
AAGGAGGCCGGTGGTCTTGCCATCATCGGTACCGAGCGTCATGAGTCACGCCGTGTCGACCGCCAGCTACGTGGTCGTGCCGGCCGTCAGGGTGACCCGGGTTCATCTGTATTCTTCCTCTCGTTCGAGGATCAGCTGATGCGCCTTTTTGCCGGTGACCGTGTAACCAAGATGCTTGACACTCTCGGCGTCAAGGAGGGCGAGATGATCGAGTCCAAGATGGTTAACCGAGCTATCGAAAATGCCCAGAAACGTGTCGAGGAGAACAACTTCGGTAGCCGTAAGCGTCTGCTCGAATATGATGACGTGATGAACAAGCAGCGTCAGTACATATACGACCGTCGTCGTCATGCGCTGATGGGTGAGCGTGTAGGCATCGACATCAACAACATGATCTATGACACTGTCGAGAATATCGTAAATACCTACAATACTCCCAACGACTATAACGAACTGGCGATGGAGGTGCTCAAGGTATTTGCTGTCGAGTTGCCTTTCAACGAGGAAGAATATCGCAAGCTGTCGCGTCAGGAGGTCTTTGACCGCACACTCGCCGTGGTCAACGAGGGCTTTGCACGCAAGGGTGAGCGTATCATTGATATCGCACTTCCTGTAATCAAGGATATGGTTGAGAACCGCGGTGCCCAGAGCGGACGCATAATCGTTCCGATTACCGACGGCAAGCGTGTGTTCAATATTCCTACCGACATCATGGAGGCTTATCGCACTGAGTGCCGTTCGATTGTCAAGGAATGGCATAAGGCGCTCATGCTCATAACTATCGATGAAGTGTGGAAAGAGCACTTGCGTGAACTCGATCAGTTGCGCCAGTCGGTACAGAATGCATCTTACGAGCAGAAAGATCCTCTTGTGATCTATAAGGTCGAGTCGTTCCACCTGTTTGAGAATGCGATGAATACTCTTAACGTCAAGGCCGTATCGGCTCTTATGCGCGGTCAGATATTCATTCCGCAGCCCCAGGTGCCGCGTGCTTCCGACGCACAGTTGAGCTCTGAGCGTGAGGCAGCTCCGAAGCCCCAGCCGCAGATGCGTGAGGCTATGCCTGAGCGTCGCAACGATTACAGCGGTTATCGTGCAAGCCGTGACGGTGCCGGACTTCCCGGTGCTGAGGCTCAGCGTCGTGCCGCATCGGCTCCGCAAGGCGAACAGGTGCGTCAGCCAATCGTGAATGCGCCCAAGGTAGGACGTAACGATCCCTGTCCCTGCGGTTCAGGCAAAAAATATAAGAACTGCCACGGCAAGAATGCTTAACCCTAACCAAATACCAATATTTACTCCTCAACACGAGTGCAATGAAAAAGACAATTTTGACCGTAACAGTTATGGCCGCAATTATTACAGGTTGTAGCAAGCATAATATCAAGTATCCGGCCGCTCCGACCTCCGATACAGTCGACAACTACTTCGGTATCGAAGTGGTGGATTCTTTCCGTCCTCTTGAAAATGACACAGCCGCCAATACCCTTGCCTGGGTGGAGGCCGAGCGTCAGCTTACCGAGGACTATCTGTCACAGATACCTTTCCGTGATGCCCTCCGTGACCGCCTGACCAAGCTGATGAACTACAAGCGTTCAGGCATGCCTTCGAAGGAAAATGACGGAAAATACTATTACTCGGAGAACAACGGACTGCAGAATCAGTCGGTTATCTACCGTGCAACAGAGGTGAACGGTGAGCCGGAGGTATTCCTCGATCCCAATAAACTGAGTGATGACGGTACTGTGGCTCTCGGCGGAACAAGTATGTCGCCCGACGGCAAGTACACGGCTTATTGCATATCACGCAGCGGTTCGGACTGGACCGAGATCTATGTGATGGATACCGAGACCAAGGAGTTGCTCCCCGATCATATCGAATGGGCTAAATTTACCGGTGCCGAGTGGGATGGCGAAGGCTTCTATTACAGCGCCTACTCACGCCCCGAGGCAGGTAAGGAGTTCTCAAATGCCAACGAGAATCACCGTGTGTACTATCATAAGTTAGGCACTCCGCAGAGCGATGACGTGCTGGTGTATGAGGATGCCGCCCATCCGCTTCACTTCCACACTGCGTCAGTACCTGATGACAAGGGTGAGTATCTGGCTATCTACGGCTCAGGTGCAGGACTCGGCAATTCAGTCGACATCCGCAAGAAGGGCGCTTCAAAGTGGACTACCATGGTGGCCGACCAGAAGTATGACAACTCTATCCTCGACGTAGCTGACGGTAAGATTTACATCTACACCAACTACGGCGCTCCGCGTTACCGTATCATGACCGCTCCGGTCAATGCTCCCCAGCTTGAAAACTGGCAGGAGTTTGTTCCGGAGGAGGAAGGAGTATTGAAGAATGTACAGTTTGCCAAGGACAAACTTCTTCTTACTTATGAGGTTGACGCACAGAACAAGGTATATGTGCATGACCGTGACGGAAAGCGTATTTCCGAGCTTCAGCTTCCCGGCGTAGGAACTGTAAGCCTCTCATCTTCCAAGAAAAATGATGATGTGTTCTATACGTTCACTTCGTTTACCACTCCCTCTTCGGTTTACAGCTATAATCTGGCCGACGGAACCTCACAGTTGCTGAAGGCTCCCGAGATCGACGGTTTCAATCCTGACGATTATGTGACCGAGCAGGTATTCTACACATCGGCCGACGGAACCAAGATACCGATGTTCCTCACTTACAAGAAGGGACTTGAGCGCAACGGTAAAAATCCCGTTTATCTCTACGGTTACGGAGGTTTCAATATCTCGCTTAAGCCCGGCTTCTCGGCACAGCGTCTGCTGTGGCTTGAGAACGGCGGTATCTACGCTCAGCCCAGTCTGCGCGGCGGCGGTGAATATGGTGAGGAATGGCATGTGGCCGGTACCAAGCAGGAGAAGATGAATGTATTCAACGACTTTATCGGAGCTGCCGAGTATCTTATCAACGAAGGCTGGACCTCTCCTGAATATCTGTCGATCCACGGCGGCAGCAATGGCGGTCTGCTTGTCGGTGCCACTGTAAACCTTCGCCCCGAACTGTTCAAGGTGGCAGTGCCGGCAGTGGGTGTGATGGACATGATGCGCTATCATCTGTTCACCATCGGCTGGAACTGGGCCAGCGACTACGGTACAAGTGCTGACTCGAAAGAGATGGCCGAGTATCTGTTGAGCTATTCGCCTGTTCACACTATCAAGAACGACGGTACCCCGTATCCTGCCATACTCGTGACTACTGCCGATCATGACGACCGTGTCGTTCCGGCACATTCATTCAAGTATGCAGCCACTCTTCAGGCCAGCGATACCGGTGATGCGCCCAAACTTATCCGTATCGACTCCAAGGCCGGTCATGGCAGTGGAAAACCTATCTCAAAGGTTATAGATGAGTATGCCGATGTCTATTCATTCGTATTCTATAATCTGGGTATAACTCCTGTAGAAAAATGAGGTATGCTGCCTTATTGACAATTCCTGTCATGCTGCTTGCCGTGACAAGCTGCTTTACAGGAGTCGAGAGCACACCCAAGATCACCGCCGGCGAAGTGAAGCGCCAGCAAGTTACCGTCACCGAGGAGGATCGCTTCCTCGGTGACGTTGTGCCTGAGCGTTTCGACAAATGGGAGTCGGGCAAGCGATTTTATGTCACCGACGACCGCATACAGCTTGCTCTTGAGGCCGGCCATGGCGCTCCTCCGAAAGCCGGTGACATAATAGCCTTTAAAAACTACCGTACCGTCACCTCGCTTACCGGAACGGATGACACCGAGCTGGTATTCACCACGCCTTCAGGTGAGGAGGTGGTGTATCGTATCGGTGTTTCTCCGGCCGATCTGTCGGCGCGTCCGCGTGTCGAGGTGCCTTTTGCCATTGAAATGAGTGTGGTCGATGCTACCCGCAGCCATCTTGACGGACGTCATCTGTATATCCGCACCCCTGTGTGGTATGATCAGGAAGGTAATTCGCGCAACGGACTCAAATATATCCCTGTTACGATCACCGATGTTACCCCCGGTAATACGGTATATCCCGTACGGGTCCACTTCGTTGCCGAACATGATAACATCGCTGACTCGGCGTCGGTATATATGAATGTCGGTGATCAGAGTCATTATACGCGCAATTTTGCCGCATTATTTAATTTCGATGATCCTCACAAGCAGTACCCGGCCATTTCGGATGCCACTTGGGATAATATAACCCGCGGTAAAGTGGAGCGTTACATGACCCGCGACGAATGTCGCATGGCGCTCGGCGCACCTGATGATATACGTCGCCGCAATGCTATTTCCACCGTGCAGGAAATGTGGTACTACAATAACGGTATCTATCTTATATTCGAGGACGGACTGCTTTACAGCGTCCGCCGCTAAAATATTTGTCTTGTCTCATGATAATCTCCTATACTGACTGCGACATATCACGTCACACCACATTCGGCCTTCCGGCTCCGGTAGCCCGCTACGTGGAATATTCCACCCCGGAGGAGCTGATCCAGCTCCTGTCTGATCCTGCTACGGCCTCTCGCTATTATTGCATCGGAGGGGGAAGCAATGTGCTGTTTGCCGACCGTTACGAGGGTACTGTACTGCACTGCGTGCGCGACAGTATTGTAGAGACCGCCCGCACCGGCAGTGACGTAAGGCTTAAAGTGTCGGCCGGTGTCGACTGGGACCGCTTCGTAGCCTACACGGTGGGGCAGGGGATGTATGGCGCCGAGAATCTGTCTTACATACCGGGTCAGATGGGAGGTGCCGCCGTGCAGAATGTCGGAGCCTACGGAGTTGAGATAAAGGATATCATCGAGAGCGTCGAGGCCGTGGACACTGTTGATTTCAGCCGTGTCACTCTGACTCCCGATGAACTTTGCTACGGCTATCGTGACAGTGTGTTCAAGCAGCTGCCGGGACGGTATATCGTGACCGATGTCAATGTGAAACTGTCGCTTGAGCCGCGTTTTACGCTTGATTACGGACCGCTGCGGGAACTGCGTGACCATCCGGAGCTTACCGCTGCCATGGTAAGGGAACGCGTCATCGAGATACGCAAGTCCAAATTGCCTGATCCCGCCGAGATAGGGAGCGCCGGCTCCTTTTTCAAAAATCCTGTGGTGAGCGCTGATGAATATGCGGCTCTTAAGGCCCGTTATGATGACATTCCCGGCTATCCGCTCCCGGATGGACGTGTCAAGCTGGCTGCCGGATGGCTGATCGAGCATGCCGGTCTGAAAGGTGCTGTCGAGGGAGGTGCGATGGTATACCCGAAACAGTGTCTGGTAATCGTGAATACAGGCGATGCAACGGCCGCTGATGTCGTCAGACTGATGCATCATGTGCAGGACGTGGTACGTGAGACTTATAATGTGAGTCTGTCGCCTGAAGTAAACATTGTGAAATGAAAATGAAACTGCGTTTTCTCGGCACCGGAACCTCTACCGGTGTTCCTGCCATAGGCTGCAAATGTCCTGCCTGTCTGTCGACCGACAGTCATGACAAGCGGTTGCGTGCGTCGGCTATCCTCAGTGTAGATGGCAAGAATCTGCTCATCGACTGCGGGCCTGATTTCCGTCAGCAGATTATTGATGCCGGAGTACCGCCGCTTGAAGGGGCTCTGCTGACCCACAGCCATTATGATCATGTCGGTGGAATTGATGATCTGCGCCCTTACTGCTATGCTGCCGGCAAGTTCAAGCTATACTGCCGTCAGGATGTGTCGGATGATCTTCATGCACGTGTGCCTTACTGTTTCAAGGAGCATCCTTACAAAGGGGTGCCTGCTTTTGACATACATGTTATTGATACCGATCCGTTCAAGATGGGCGATATAGAGGTGATTCCGCTTTTGGTGCTTCATTACAAGCTCTGGATCGTTGGATTCCGCGTGCGGAATTTTGCCTATATCACCGATGCCAAGTTTATACCCGATGAGACGTTTGACCGCCTGCACGGTATTGACACGCTTGTCATCAACGCCCTGCGGCGTGAGGAACACCTGAGCCACTTCACGCTTGGCGAGGCGCTCCAGGCTATCGAACGCATAAAACCGAGAGTGGCCTATCTGACCCATATCGCCGACGCGATGGGGCCTCAGGCCGAAGTTGCACCCACATTGCCTCCCGGTGTCAAGCTTGCTTATGACGGACTCGAAATCGAGATTGAGGCTTTTTAACATCCCCGGAATAAACAATAGGCCGTCACAGGTGTCAATAATATATACAGTTTATTATTATGCTTATGAATAAGAATCGAATTGCCACAATAGTAGCCGGCATTGCACTTATAGCCGGAGCTACTTCATGTAATCTTATAAAGAAGTCGGAGCCTGTGACAGCTCCTTCCACTCCTGTAAAGACTATCTCACGTACTGAAACTATGACTGTGACTGATGCAGAGAAAATTATTGGCGGAGAATGGACGATTTACAAAGTCGGCAACAGTAAGGTGACCGGTGAAAATCGGCCCTACATCAACTTCAACTTTGCCGACGGCCGTATCTATGGCTCCAACGGCTGCAATATCATAAATGGCAACTTTGCCGTTTCCGCTAACAACGGTCTCCGTATCACGGATGTTATTTCCACGATGATGTCGTGTCCTGATGCCGTGTATGAGCAGGCCATCAACCGTGCGCTCGATGCCGTGACTTCCTATCGCGTCAGCCATAAGGGTCACGAATACTATATGGAGCTTATGAACGGCGATACACATCTGATGACACTGCGCAAGCACAACATGGATTTCCTTAACGGAACATGGCAGGTGGTGGAGATCGAAGGCACCAAATATGATAATCCTGACCTGGAAATGGTGATTGACGTGCAGGAGCTCCGACTCCACGGCAACACCGGTTGCAACATCGTCAACGGCAAGCTGCTGATTGATCCCGATAAAACGACATCAATCCAGTTCAACGATCTGGCTACTACACGTATGATGTGTCCGCCGGAAACCATGCAGGTCGAGACTGCCTATCTCGTTGCGCTTGAAAAGGTCGAGTACGCACAGAAGGGTCGCAACAATACCGTGCAGCTGCTTGATAAGAGCAACAAGCCTGTAATGACTATAAAACGAGTTGAAGTAGATCACTGATAAATTTAGTTATCGGGCGTATATTAATACGAAAAATATTTAAATCAATAGCAACGTTGCAAATAAATGTGTATCTTTGCAGCGTTGTTATTGATTTTTTCTGTCATAATGCGCAATATTCATAACCATCAGCCATCCCTTATATCTTCACTCATACCTCTGCTTGCTCTGATAGCAGGTATTTCCATCCTCATAATCACCCGCGGTGCCGATGCTGTGCAGGAACTCAGTCACGGTATTCTCCTGTCGGCGGCAGCAATAGCCGGTTTTATCGCCATCGTGGTTTACCGTCGTCCTCTGAAAGCATTGCGTCTCGGTATCGCCAAAAGCGCCTCGCAGATTCTTCCGATGCTCCCCATACTGCTTTTGATCGGTACAGTATCGGCTACGTGGATGCTGTCAGGGGTTGTGCCCACACTTATATCTTACGGCGTCTCAGTGCTTAATCCGCAGGCCTTTCTTGTTACGGTATGTGCGGTAAGTGCCATCGTATCAGTGCTAAGCGGCAGCTCATGGACCACTATCGCCACAATAGGCGTCGCATTTATGGGCATAGGTACAGTGTGGGGCTATTCGCCCGCATGGATTGCCGGTGCAGTCATTTCGGGAGCATATTTCGGTGATAAGGTATCTCCTTTGTCCGACACTACCGTGCTTGCCTCCTCGACATGCGGCGTCAGCCTGTTTACCCATATCCGTTATCTCATGCTTACCTCCATACCGGCTATGGTGGTGGCTCTCGTAGTGTTTGGCATAAAAGGCTTTACTGCTGACATCACTGACGGCGTGAGCTCAATGGAGATGGTACACCGTCTTCATGAGACATTCAATATCACCCCCTGGTGCCTGCTCATCCCGGCCCTGACGCTCCTGATGATAGTGATGCGTATCAACACTATGATTACGCTTGCAGTCAGCACCCTGCTCGGTGTAGCCGGTATCTATCTGTGGCAGCCTGAGATTATCACATTGATCTCCGGAAGCGCCGACATGTCGCTGTGGCAGCACATTCAGGTTGTAGTCAGTGTGCTTGCGACCGAGACTTCGATAGCCACCGGTTCACAGCTCCTTGATTCGCTTCTGTCGACAGGGGGTATGGAGGGTATGTTGCCTACGGTAGCTCTCGTGCTGTCGGCGATGGTGTTTGGCGGCGTGATGATGGGTTCCGGTATGTTTTCAACCATCACGCGTAGCGTGACACGCCGTCTAAGCGATCCCCGTCATTCGGTCCTGGCCACAGTTGGTTCAGGCATAATGCTTAATTCATGTACCGGCGACCAATATCTCTCGATTATTCTCAACGGCAACCTGTACCGTAATCTGTATCACCGTTCAGGTCTGGAGCCCCGTCTGCTGAGCCGCACTGTCGAGGACTCGACATCGGTTACATCGGTGCTTATCCCGTGGAATTCCTGTGGCTTGACCCAGTCGGCGGTGCTCGGAGTATCTACGATCCATTATTTGCCTTACTGTATATTCAATATAGCCAGTCCGTTAATGTCGATCGCATTCGTGTGGCTCGGCATAAAAGTCAAGGTCCTTCGCCGTTCGCATGCGGCCTGAGGTAAAAAATGTGTTTTAAAACATAATTTGGCTTACTCCGAATTACAATGATTATTTGCATATTTGTGCCTTGATAGTTTTCTTATAGCACAAATATGAAGTTTTACAGGTTATTTGTCCCGATGTTGCTCGGGATAATGGCGTTGTCGGTGCGTGCGCAGATAGTAACCACGTCACCGTCGCCGATCACGCAGGAGAGTTCTCCTATCGTAATCACATTTCATGCAGCCGAAGGTAACGGCGGATTAAAAGGTTTGGTAAAGAGTACGCCAGTTTATGCCCATACCGGAGTTATACTTAAAGGCCAGTCCAACTGGAGCCATGACCCACAGTGGCTTGACAACTCCGACAAATACAAGATGGAATGGGTGGCATCCAATACTTATCAGCTGACAATTCCGAGTATAAAGGAGTATTACGGTCTTGCCGACGGTGAGGAGGTAAGCAAACTGGCATTTGTATTCCGTAATGCCGATGGAAAAAAGGAGGGTAAGACCGCTTCAGGAGGTGATATTTTTGTCGATGTAGTTCAGGCTGGAGAGGTTACGGAGCCTGTCAATGATCCTGTGGCACGCACATATCCCGGTGGAGTGCCGGAAATGGGACCTGTGAAGCAGGCCGACGGATCGGTGCTGTTCTGTATTGCCGCTCCCGGAAAGGAGTTTGTCAACATCATCGGCTCATGGAACGACTACAAGCAGGCTGCCGATACATATTATCAGGACTACGAGGGTGTACGCTATTTCTGGTGGCAGGTCGACGGACTGAAGCCGGCTACCGATTATCTGTACTACTTTATCGTCGACAAGGCTACTTATGTCGGCGATCCGTATGCCCGTCTTGTGCTCGATCAGGACAATGACAAGTATATTCCGGCCGATGTGTTCCCGAATATGCCTGTCTACCCGTCGGGACATGCCTTCAAGGTGCCGGTTGCGGTGTATAATTCTGAGGCCGACAGCTATAATTGGAAAAATACTGATTTCAAAGGTGTCGACAAGAGTGCCCTCGTCATATACGAGCTGCTGATCCGTGACTTTACAGGTACGGAGGGTGAGGCTAAAGGTAACGGTACCGTGCGGGGCGTCATCAACAAGCTGCCTTATCTGAAGTCACTTGGCGTGAACGCTATAGAGCTTCTTCCCATAATGGAGTTTGCCGGGAATCTATCTTGGGGATATAATCCTAACTTTTATTTTGCACCTGACAAGGCTTACGGTACTCCCGATGACTACCGTGAACTCATCGATGCCGCTCATGGTGAAGGAATCGCGGTCATCCTGGATATCGTGTTTAACCAGACCGACGGACAGCATCCGTGGTGGGTCATGTACACTCCCGCAACCAATCCTCTTTACAATGCCTCGGCTCCTCACTCTTACAGTGTGCTCAACGACTGGAAACAGGAGCATCCCCTCGTGCAGCGTCAGTTCTGTGACGCACTCCGTTACTGGCTGACGGCATATAAGGTCGATGGCTTTCGCTTTGACCTCGTGAAAGGTCTCGGTGATGACAGCAGCTATAAGGCAATTTATGACAAGAGCAAAAACACGTGGTCAGGTGTCACTGAAGAGAATACCAACGCATACAATGCCACGAGAGTTGCCCGCATGAAAGCTCTCCACGAGGCTATGCGCGAGGTCAATCCCAATGCCTATTTCATCAATGAGAATCTCGCGGGCGCCGAGGAGGAGAATGCCATGGCGGCTGACGGCGAGTTAAACTGGGCCAACATTAACAATGCCTCTTGTCAGTTTGCGATGGGGTGGCCGTCAGAGTGTATGCTCAACCGTTTCTATGCTCCTGACGACAGCCGCACCGTTGGATCGACTGTCAGCTATGCCGAAAGTCATGACGAGGAACGCATGGCCTACAAAGTAGCGGCCTACGGAGCTTCAGGTATAAAAGGTAATATCCCGATGACGATGCGCCGCCTCGGTTCGGTCGCAGCGATAATGCTTATGTCGCCCGGAGCCCACATGCTGTGGCAATTCCAGGAGTTTGGCGCTGACCAGACTACGAAAAATTCCGGTGGCAATGATACCGGCAATAAGACCGTCGTCTGGAACTATCTCGAGAATCCGGATAGGGCGGCGCTTAAAGATACTTATTCGACTCTCATAAAGTTGCGTTCAAGCTATCCGCAGCTGTTTGGCAATGCTGCCACTACTGTCATGAACTGCAATGTCTCCAATAACGTGTGGCCATCGATGTTCAGCATCAAGCTGAGCAACGGCTCACGGTCGGAGATATGCTGCGTGGTCAATCCCGCTGTCAGCGGTACAAGCGCAGTCACTGTTCCGTTCTCATCAGCGCCATCCGCTTACAGGCTGCTTGCCTCAAGCGCCGGCGTGACTCCGACGTTGACCGGTTCTTCAGTCTCTCTTCCTGCAGGAGCCTTTGCCGTATTTGGACTGGCTGATATGTCAGGAATCGAGGATATTACCGAGAGCTGCAATGTCAATGTCTTAGGCGGCAACGGCAGTATCACCGTGATGGGTGAATATAGTACACTTAATGTAATTGACATGTCGGGAAGGATGCTCAATAGAACCACCTCTCTTGCTCCGGGTATTTATCTGGTCATCGTAGACGGTATCACCCATAAGGTAATTGTCAGATAAACAGATATAAACAGCAGTCTTACATAATAAAAGCCACCCTTACACTAAGTTTGTAAGGGTGGCTTTTTTGTGAAAAATGTAAAGTGTTAACGCTTGTATTAACTAAATTTAACTAAGTGGGGGGGGGATTTGTATAATTTATCTTAATTTTGTCAATTGAATTTAAATAATACCATGCCAATCATCAGACCTCTTATTGTACTTCTGCCAGATTGCCCATAGAATGATTATAAATTGATACCTAATAAACAACTAACCAATCAAATTTATTATGAACATTAAACAGTGCTTAATGTCAGTTACGCGTCATGCCTTTGCGCGTGTACTGTGCACCTTCGTGCTGCTTGTCATGACAGCCATGGTTGTCAATGCGCAGACACTAACGGTAAGCGGTACGGTGACTGACCCTGATGGTGAGCCGATGATCGGTGCAACCGTAGTAGTACAAGGTACACAAAATGGAGCGGCTACCGACCTTGACGGTAACTATTCGCTCAAAAACGTCCCCGCAACTGCCAAACTGCGTATCAGCTACGTGGGATATAAGACAGAAGAGATCGCTGTCGACGGCAAGAATGTCGTTAATGCAGTGCTTCAGCCTGAGGCTTCTATGCTTGACGAGGTTGTGGCTATCGGTTATGCCAAGGTGCGCCGTAAAGACCTTACCGCATCAACCGCTTCAGTAGGTGGCAAGGAGCTGGCTCAGATACCTGTAAGTTCAGCCGCACAGGCTCTCACCGGTAAGGCAGCTGGTGTGAATGTAATCACACAGAGCGGTGCCCCCGGTGCTGACATCAATATTACAGTCCGTGGCGGTACAACACTTACCCAGGGTGCCGAGCCCCTTTATATCGTCGACGGCTTCCAGATGGAAAACGGTCTGCGCAACGTTGATATCAACGATATCGAGACTATCGACGTGATGAAGGATGCCTCAGCAACCGCTATCTATGGTTCGGCAGGTGCCAACGGTGTAATCCTTATTACCACCAAGTCAGGTCAGTCAGGCAAAACCAATATCAGCTATAACGGTTTCGTAAGCTTCACCCGTCTCGGCAAGAAGATTGACGTCCTCAATCCCGAGGAATATGTAAAATATCAGTATGAGTTTAACCAGCTCCGCGGTAACATTGACTCATGGACCCGTCTGTTTGGCGGCAGTGTGAATGATCCCGATTTCTATACCGGCGCTTACAGCCGTATCGAGCGCGATTATCGCAATCGTGAAGGTATCGACTGGCAGGATGAAGTGTTCGGTAAGACCGGTGTTACCCAGAATCACAACGTAAGCATCACCGGTGGTACTGACAAGAGCAATTTCATGGTAAGCTACAACTACATCGGTGAGGACGGTATCATGAAAAAGCACAACTATGAGAAGAACAGTGTGCGTGCCAAGATCCGTCAGGAGATGTTCAACTGCGTGCGATTTGACTTTGCAGCCAGCCTCCAGGACACCAAGACCGAAGGTGGCGGCTCACTCGGCGGTACTTTGAAGCATACCATCCTTCAGCCTGTTACCGGCGGTAACCTGTGGACCAATGAGGAGCTTCTCAACAAGGATCTCACTGACTTCTTTGCTGAAATGCCCGGTTCGACCAACTATGACGCCAACAACCCCATCCTTAACAATAATGCTATTACCAACGAGAAGCACCATCGCATGGCTTCGGTGAACGCAGGTCTCGAAATCGACATTATAAAGGGTCTTACATTCCGTACCGCCGGCAGTTACATGTGGCAGCAGATACGTACCGACTACTGGGATGACGGTTCAACCAAGCAGGCAAAGACCAATCTCAGCCCCTACGGATATGGCTACCGTAACAACGAAGAGCGTTCAAACTGGCAGATCACCAATACCCTTAACTATAACTTCAACATTAACAAGGTACATGACTTCACAGTGCTCCTCGGTCAGGAGACCGCTTACTGGAATACCTTGAAGATGGAGAATGAGTACCGTGAGTTCCCCGACGGTAACTTCGGCCTCAATGACGTGAACATGGGTAAGCCCTTCACCTGGACATCTGACAAGAGCCGCGTAGGTCTTGTATCAGTGTTCGGCCGTGTATCATATAACTATGATGACCGCTATCTTATCAATGCCACTCTCCGTGCCGACGGTTCTTCAAAGTTTGCCCGCGGCAACAAGTGGGACTGGTTCCCCTCGGTATCGGCAGCATGGCGTATCTCACAGGAGAAGTTCATGGAGTCAACCCGCGACTGGTTGCAGAACCTCAAGCTCCGTGCAGGTTACGGTGTAGCCGGTAACAACAAGATCGACAACAATATGTATGCCACCGACTACGGTTCGGGCCACTATGCATCCAACGGTAGCGACTTCATCACATTCGTCCCCGGTACAGTGCTCGGTAATGCCGCACTTGTATGGGAGAAGACCAAGACCTACAACGTGGCAGTCGATGCATCGCTGTTCAACAGCCGTATTAACCTGTCGGTTGACTGGTACAACAACCAGTCAGACAACCTTCTGATAAAGAATAAGATCCCCAGCTCTACCGGTTATAGCGAGCAGTTCCAGAACCTTGGCTCAATCCGCAACCGTGGTGTGGAAATCGTGCTCAACACAGTTAATATCGCCACCCGCGACTTTACCTGGACCATGGATTTCAACATCGCCTTCAACCGCTCTAAAGTACTCTCGCTCTATGGCGGAGAGGATGACAAGATGCCTCCTGTATCTTATGACCAGATCGCCTTCCTCGTTGAGGCCGGCAAACCCGTGGGTCAGTTCTACGGTCTGAAGTATGACGGCGTATACACCACCGATGACTTCGACCAGCTTGCTGACGGTACCTATATGCTCAAGGACGGTGTGCCTTACCGCAAGGGTTCTAACCGCAACATCTTCAAGCCCGGTGATGTCAAGTATGTCTGCACCGCAGGTGAGACCGATGACGCCGGCAACCCCGTATTCAGTGTGAATGACCGTACAGTGATCGGTAATGCCAATCCGAAATTCACCGGCGGTTGGAACAACACCTTCACATACCGTGGCTTTGACCTTACCGTATTCATGAACTTCAGCTACGGAAACAAGGTGTACAACCTCAGCAACGAGCGTTTCTACGGTCCCTACATGCCTAATGAGAATACCATCCAGGTAATGGCCAACCGCTTCAAGCTCGTAGATCCCCTTACCGGTAAGGAGACCACCGATCTCGCCCGTCTTGCCGAGCTCAACCCCGGCAACCAGCGTGACATGATGTGGAGTGTAAGCGAATACAACAAGAATGCCATCACTGACTACAGCAGCTACTTCCTTGAAGATGGTTCGTTCCTCCGTATCAACAACATCACCCTTGGTTACACTATCCCCAAGAAGATCACTTCAAAGGCCAAGATCAGCAATCTGCGCGTGTATGGTACAGTGAACAACCTCCACACATTCACCAACTATTCAGGCTATGACCCCGAGGTTTCTGTAAATGCCAATCCTCTTACTCCCGGTATCGATAATTCAGCGTTCCCGCGTGCTAAGAGTTGGGTTGTGGGCTTAAATCTTACTTTCTAATCATCAAGAAATCATATTATGAACAAAATATTTTCTGTACTGGTAGCGGCAGCAATAGTCCCGGCGCTTACATCATGCGAGGACTGGCTTGACCTGCCATCGGAGTCAAAAGCCGACAGTGAGTCAGTGTTTTCGACACTGAACCGTGCCGAAATGACAGTAGGCGGCTGCTATTCGAATCTGCACACCCAGGAGCTCGGTTATCAGTTCCTGATGGGTACCGATGAATGTGCGGCAAAGGAGAATAACAGTAAGTTCTACTTTGCGAACTATGACTATGCCACCACTAAACTTAGCGGTACCTACAACTCTATGTACAAGGCTATCGAGTATGCCAACGTATGTATCGCCAATCTGTCAAAGGTAAATGTATCAAGCGAAGCCGAGCAGATCAAGCTTGACGGACTTATGGGTGAGGCTCTGTGTGTACGTGCCTATGCCTACTGGAACCTCGTGCGTTTCTTCGGTGACGTGCCTTACTCTGACCGTCCTACATCGGAGCTGACCACTTTTGAGTCATCTCGTGTAAGCCGTGACGAGATCTATGATCACTGTATAGATGACCTTCAGGAGGCTGTGAAGCTGCTTCCCTGGTTTAGCGAGAGCTATCTTGCCGCTCCTGACCGCTTCACAAAGAATGCTGCTTACGGTATTCTTGCCCGTGTGGCTCTTTATGCCGCCGGTTACTCTCTGCGTTGGGACATGTCGGCAGTGCCTTATCCTGAATCTTCGCTCCGCATAGCTCAGCGTGATGATCAGGCACGTGTCAAGGAGCTTTATCAGATAGCTGCCGACGCATGTGCCGAGGTTATCAGAAAAGGTGAGAACGGTCTGCTTCCCAAATATGACGAGATATTCCGCAACCTTGCCACCCAGAAGTATGACAAGGAGACTTTGCTGGTTTATGCCAACGTAGGTCCCGATGCTCCTGATGTCCGCACCGGTTATACCAATTCTATCCCGACTGCCGGCGTAACCAACGGTAATCTTGGAAAGAGTGGTGCGCAGATGTTTACTTTCCCGACATTCTATTTCGAGTTTGAGGATGGTGACCAGCGTCGTGATGTTTCGGTATGTAACTATGGTATCCGCTGTGCTGCCAATGGCGGTGATACTTTCGAAATGAATGCTTTCATCGGCCAGGGTGTAGGTAAATACCGCTTCAACTGGGCAGCCGGCAAGGGTCCGTCAGATGCCCGCAAGAACATGGGCTGGCCTCTTCTCCGCTACTCCGACGTACTGCTGATGTATGCCGAGGCTCTCAACGAGGTTAACCACGGCGCTAACGGAGAGGCTGTGAATGCTGTGAAGGAAGTACGTATGCGCGCATTCAATAACGATGCCGCCAAGGTGGGCAACATTCCTACCGGCTATCAGGAATTCCGTGATTTTATTATCCAGGAGCGCAAGCTCGAGCTCAGCAACGAAGGTCTGCGCCGTTCAGATCTTCCCCGCTGGGGCATCCAGTATGAATACCTGATGAACGAGAAGGCCAAGCTGATACAGCTCTGTAAGCGTGAAGGCAAGTATGCCAACGTTGATCAGTATCGCGCATATAAGAAAAATCTTAAGCCGCAGTTCCAGGATCCGACGATCGCACTGCCTTATATCTCGGTAAGCGAGGCTGATCTGGCACGTCTTGAAGCAACTCCCGAAGAAATCGA
>CAZIPQ010000004.1:0-20347 GCA_964541165.1 uncultured Muribaculum sp. | reverse complement strand
TCTCGGTAAGCGAGGCTGATCTGGCACGTCTTGAAGCAACTCCCGAAGAAATCGAGAAGCTCCACGTGACCAACTCGAAAGATGAAGGCGAGCTTAAGGTTAAGTTCTACGAGGTAGGCGATCAGGTTTATTTCTCAAGAAACGAGGTTCCTGCCGGAGTTGAGGCCAAGGAGGTGGAATATACAATTCTCAATATGTTCAGCAAGCATACTATGGTCGACAGCAAGGGCGAACTCTCGGTTGAACAGGTTGAGGGCCGTTCTGATGCCAATCAGTGGATACTCGGCAAGCAGGGTGTATTCTACGGATTGAAGAAACTTTACACCGAGTGTACTCCGCTTGACCAGAAGTCAATTATCGATGTCAATCCCGGTCTTACCGGTCAGCAGCAGCCCGGATATTAATCATATCTGACATTACGATATAAGCGGCCGGCATATATGATCAAGAAAATGCCGGCCGCTGTAATTTGTGTAAAATATGTTTCGTAGAGTATTATTAGCACTCACCGCGATTTCTGCCGGCGTTATGACGATGCATGGAGCCGGTGAGATTGCCTTTCCCAGTGCCGAGGGATACGGAAAGTGTACCCGCGGCGGCAGGGGAGGACGCGTCATCAAAGTGACCAACCTGAATGACTCGGGCCCGGGCAGCCTGCGCGATGCTGTCGAGGCTGAAGGGGCGAGAATTGTCACCTTTGATGTCGACGGGACCATTGAGCTTCAGTCACCGTTAAGGATAGAGAATGACAGCATTACGATTGCAGGTCAGACCGCGCCCGGCGACGGTATATGCCTTAAGGACTATCCGCTCGTTGTAAATGCGAGTGAGGTCATAGTGCGTTATCTTCGTGTGCGTCCCGGTGACCGGCATGCTCTTGACAGCGACGGTCTCGGCGGCGGGCGTTACGGACAGCGCAATGTCATCATAGATCATTGCTCGGTGAGCTGGAGTATTGACGAGTGCCTGTCGATATACAAGACTGAGAATCTGACTGTGCAGTGGTGTCTGGTGGCGCATAGTCTCAATAAGTCGGTCCATACCAAAGGAAGTCATGGCTTCGGAGGTATATGGGGCGGCTACAAGGCTACGTTCCATCACAATCTGCTTGCCAATCATGCGAGCCGTAATCCCCGCTTCTCGTCGGTAGACGGTACAAAATGGGTTGATTTCCGAAACAATGCGGTGTACAACTGGGGCTTTAAGACAGCCTATGGCGGTGGACATCACGGTGAGATAAACATGGTTGCCAACTACTATAAGCCGGGCCCTGCGTCGGAGCATACGCGTATTCTCGACGTTGCCGAGGACGCTACCGGACGCTATTATGTGGCTGGAAATGTAATGGTGGGCGATGAGCGTGTGACAGCGGATAATCATGCCGGTGTAAGCGACCTTCCGGGTAAGCCGTATGTGCGTCATCGTAAAAGCGCTCCGCTGGATTCCGGTATATCGCCTGATGCCATACCGCTGCCTGGTGAAGCAACGGAAACATGTCTCGTCGATCAACCGTTTCCTTATGAACCTATAAATGAAGATACCCCGGAAGAAGCCTACCGACGTATCATTGCAGAATCCGGGTGCAGCCACGCCCGTGATCCCTATGATAGCGAAGTGATACGCCAGGTGACACTGGGCCTCGGTGAACATGGCGATAAGGGCATCATCAATACCCCGGGCGATGTAGGCGGATGGCCGGTACTTAAAGCCGGCATTCCGGTTGCCGACAGCGATGGCGACGGCATGCCCGATGAGTGGGAGATAGCCCGTGGGCTCAATCCACGTGATGCGGCCGATGCATCGCTCAATACTCTGCATAATCATTACACAAATATTGAAATCTATATCAATTCACTTGTGAAGTGATATAATTGTTTGCACTGTTCCCTGTCTCCGGGAAGTCCGTGAATAATGCCTGCTACGGGATATTATCCACGGACTTTTTTATGACCGCACTTAAATTTTGACGGTATGCGACAATATGTTTCACGGATATTAATTACATTTGCATTATGATGATCGAGCAAAAAGAAATTACACTTGCCGCACGCCGCCGTGGCGTGCATCTCGTGACAGCTGAAGTAACGCGTGCGTTGCCGCAATTGCCCTCAAAAGGTATTGTGAACATACTGATAAAGCATACTTCGGCTGCGCTTGCTGTCAATGAAAACGCTGATCCGGACGTGCGTGCGGATCTTGCCGCCATATTTGACCGGATGGTTCCCGAGAATGCGCCGTGGTATCTGCATACAATGGAGGGTGCCGATGACATGCCGGCTCATGCAAAATCGGTGCTTGTGGGCCCGTCGCTGACACTTCCGGTAACCGGAGGCCGATTGAACCTCGGTACGTGGCAGGGCATTTATCTCTGTGAATTCCGGGATTACGGAGGTCCGCGCAATATCGTGATAACAGTAATGGGAGAATAAGTACAGATGAAGGGACTTGTAATCAAGAATACGGGCAGCTGGTATGTGGTAAGAACCGATGACGGCCGTGATATCAACTGCAAGGTGAAAGGCAATTTTCGCCTGAAAGGGATACGCACTACCAATCCCGTGGCGGTAGGGGATCATGTCGACATCCTGATTAATCCTGACGGTAACGCCTTTATCGTGGCAATCGAACCGCGTGAGAATTATATCATAAGGCGTGCGAGCAACCTGTCGAAAGAGTCGCATATCATAGCGGCAAATGTCGACAGGGCCTATCTTGTGGTCACACTGATGCATCCGGTCACATCCACGACATTCATCGACCGCTTTCTTGCAACAGCCGAGGCTTATCGCGTGCCGGCCACAATAGTCATAAACAAGATCGATCTGCTGACCGAGGCTGAGGATAAGGAGTACTGTGAAGCGGTGGCTTATCTGTACAGCAGCATAGGCTACGAGGTGCTTCAGGTATCGGCCCGGACCGGAGCGGGAATTGACGGCTTGCGCGAGGCACTGTCCGGCAAGGTATCATTGTTCTCAGGCAATTCAGGTGTAGGCAAGACATCGGTAATCAACGCATTGCTTCCCGGATTGGAACTCCGCACATCGGCAATCAGTGATATTCATGACACCGGTATGCATACCACCACATTTTCTGAAATGTTTGCCGTGCCCGGCGGAGGCTGGATAATCGATACTCCGGGTGTTAAAGGCTTTGGAACCATTGACTTTGAGCGTAATGAGATAGCTCACTTTTTCCCTGAGATTTTTGAGATATCGCATGACTGCAGATACAACAACTGCACTCATACCCATGAACCGGGATGCGCTGTTCTGGCAGCTCTCGAAGAGAGCCGCATAGCCCAGTCGCGCTACAACTCCTATCTTAGCATCATGGATGACACTAATCCTGACAAATACCGCAAGCCATTCTGATCATTATTAAATACTATTGCCATGACGACAATACTGAAGATGTATGCCACGAGTCTGAACAGTCACTATCTTGACATTGCAGTCAAGACCCTGCGTGACGGAGGGATAATAATATATCCGACCGATTCGCTGTATGCAATAGGCTGTAACGCACTTGACAACCGCGCGATAGAGCGTATATGCGATATAAAGGGAATAAATCCGGCCAAGACCAACCTGTCGATAATATGCAGTGACATCTCTCAGGCTTCGGAGTATGCCCGTATCGACAATAAAGCGTTCCAGATACTGAAAGCATACGTCCCTGGCCCATATACTTTTTTGCTCCCGGCATCATCCCGTTTGCCTAAGGTATTCAAGGGGCGTAAGGTCGTAGGCGTACGTATTCCTGACAATGTGATAGCCCGGGAACTCGCCACTCGTCTCGGTAATCCGCTACTTACCACCTCAGTGGCGATGGATGATGAGTGGGATGTGGTTTCGGCCGAGGCGCTTGCAGGCGCCTACAGCGAGAGTGTCGATCTTGTGATCGACGGTGGTGACGGGCTTACAGTGCCGTCGACCGTTGTGGACCTCACTGACAGCAACTCGCCTGAGATAGTGCGTCAGGGCCTCGGTGATTTCGAGGCCTGAGATCAGGAATGGTCGCGCAGCGGGTAGCGCGAGGCTCTGAACAGCAGGCGCAAGGATGTAGGATATGAAAAATATGCCCATACCCAATTGGTAAGCACTACAAGCTTGTTTCGCATTCCGAGGAGCGATATCAGGTGGACAAACATCCATACGGCCCATGCGAAGAATCCGGTAAGATGAAGCTTGCCTATGTCGGCTACCGCTCTGTTACGGCCTATCGTGGCCATTGATCCCTTATCGCGGTATTTGAAGGCCTTTCTCATGGAGCCGTGGTTAAGATTGTCGGCGAGAGTGCGGGCCTGCTGTATGGCAACCTGTGCAAGCTGCGGGCAGCCGCGCGGATAGCTGTCGTCGGTATGGAGGGATATATCTCCGATGGCATATATATCATCGTGGCCCTCTACGCGGTTATATTCATCGACCATTATGCGGCCAGCGTGTCCTATGGGCAGTTCGCCGCCCTGCAGGTTGAATGATATGGAGGTCACTCCGGCAGTCCATATTACCATTTCGGCATGCAGGGTAGTGCCGTCGGCAAATGTCACGGTGCCGTTATCGTCATATTCGGTCAGCGTGCGGTTGAGCATTACATTGACGTCAAGGTCATGCATACTTTTCAATGTATAGGCGGAGGCTTTGGGGCTCATGGTGCCGAGTAACTTTCCTGAACCCTCTACAAGGGTAATGGTCATCTCGTCGGGATTTATTTCAGGATATTCCCGTGGCACGATGTAGCGTTTCATCTCGCCGATTGCTCCTGCCACCTCGACTCCTGACGGACCACCGCCGATTACGGCAAATGAGAGCAAACGTCGACGTTCGTCGGAATCCTTGCAGTTGCATGCTAATTCCAGCCGGTTAAGTATCTCGTTGCGGCATCTTATGGCCTGACCTGTGGTCTTGATGGTGTAGACATGCTTGTAGAGGTCGGTGAGGTTGAAAAAGTTGTTGGTTGTGCCTGCTGCGATGACGAGCTTGTCGTAAGGGATACGGTCACGTGAAGTGATCACCTCCTTGCGGGCCACGTCGATAGCCTTCACGTCACCCATGTGATATTCAGGACGTTTGCGCATGCGGCGTATCTCGCGTCGGAACGGGAATGATATACTCGCCGGCTCAAGTCCGGAAGAGGCAATCTGATAAAACAAAGGTGGAAAACTGTGAAAGTTATTGCGGTCGATCAATGTCACGTCATAGCGGCCATTGTCGATATGCTTTATGAAATTCAGTCCGGCAAAACCGCCGCCGATTACAACCACACGCTCTTTCATAATATGTTATTTTTTACAAAAATCCCGATTAATAAATAATTATGGATTAACTTTACTGAAAAATACCAATGTCATTCACCGGTACCATTCATTTATGCGACACCATATTATTATAATCATATTTACGATACTATGTTCACTCTTTCCGGCCAAAAGTTTCGGTCAGATAAATGTGGATCAAGTTCTAAGGGTAGGGCAGAACTCGCTGTATCTTGAAGACTATATATTGTCGATACAGTATTTCAATCTTGCCGCCGAGGCGCGTCCCTACTGGGCGCAGCCTTATTTCTACCGAGCCATCGCCAAGCTGAGTCTTGATGATTTCAGGGGTGCTGAGGAGGATGCTTCTCTTGCCATTGAAAGAAATCCGTTCATCACCGGTGCTTATGAGGTGCGTGGCGTGGCCCGTCAGAATATGGGCCGGTCGAAAGAGGCGATAGCCGACTATGACAAGGCATTGGAGTCATTGCCTGACAACCGCAGCATACTGTTTAACAAAGCCCTCGCTCAGGAATCCATGAAGGATTATGAAGGTGCGGAGGTGACATTTGACAGGCTGCTGAAGCTTTATCCCAATTTTGACAACGGTTTTGCCGGACGTGCGCAGATGTATCTCGCCATGGGTGACACGGTAAAAGCTGTAAGCGATATAGACCGCTCGATAGAGATCAATAAGAACAATACCAACGCCTATGTGATGCGTGCGGATATCGCTCTGAAAAGAGGTGACCATCAGGCGGCTCTCGATGACATGGATCAGGCGATAAAACTGCAGCCCCAGGTGGCGGGATTTTATATCAACAGAGCGTTCCTGCGGTATAACCTGAACAACTACTTCGGGGCAATGGCCGACTATGACTATGCACTTCAGCTTGAGCCGCTGAACGTTGCCGCTCTGTTTAACCGCGGTCTGCTCCGCGCCGAGGTCCATGACAACAACAAGGCGATCGATGATTTCAGCAAGGTACTACAGCTTGACCGTGACAATTATCACGCGCTGTACAACAGGGCGTTGCTTTATAAGGATATTGCCGACTATAAGTCGTCAATAGCTGACCTTGACCGCGTGTTGGAGGCATTCCCCGACTTTTCCGGTGCCTACTTTATCCGCTCGGAAGATAAACGGTTGCTTGGAGATATGGCAGCTGCCGAGAGCGACTACCGCAAGTCGATGACACTTACCCGCGAGGCCGCCAAGTCAGGAAAATATGATGAAACGGCTCCGGCACCGCGTAATGACAATGCTGATATGGCGGATGCAGGGCAGCCTGAAAATGATGATGTAGCCGCACGCCTCACTACTCTTCTGACGGTACAGAACAATGCTGACATTCACGAAGAGTATAATACCCCCGGAATAAAAGGGCGTGTTCAGGACAGAAACATCATAGTCGAGATAGAGCCTGAATTCACTCTGTCATACTATGTTACCTCATCTGAGATAAAGGAGTCGCCTTATTACATAAAGGAGATTGACGATGTCAATGCCACCCGCATGCTGAGGTTCCTGCTGATGACCACCAATCGTGCGCCGCAGCTGAGTGATGAGGATGACATTAACCGGCATTTCCGTTCGATCGAGTATTACAATTCGTATCTGGCAGCCCATACTCCACGTCCGATCGACTATTTCGGTCGTGCGATGGATTATTTCACACTCCGTAACTATCAGGCTGCTATCGCTGATCTTGACCGGGCTATCGAATTGTCGCCTGACTTTGCCCTGGCTTACTTCCTGCGCTCCAACGCGCGCCTGCTCAACAGCAAGGCAGTCGATATGACTGATGATGGCGGAAAACGTCCGTTGCCGGGTGCCCTCGGTCAGTCGGGCAAGCAGATAGTTGAGAGAGAGGCAATGGCCGACATTGACCGTGTCATCGAGCTGTCGCCGCGTATGGCTTTTGCCCATTACAACAAGGGTAATCTTCTTGTAGAGATGGGTGACATCACTTCAGCCATAAGTGCTTACACCAAGGCCATAGAGCTGAAGCCTGATTTTGGAGAGGCATATTACAACCGCGGATATCTTTATCTGAAATTGGGTAACCGTGAGGCCGGTGTGGCTGACCTGAGCAAGGCAGGTGAGCTGGGGATTATACCGAGTTATAACTTGTTGAAACGTATTTCACGATAGAGATTGTCCGGTGAAATAAAAGTCGTCGGTAAGGTTGATAAATTGAATGATTTTTGCTAAGTTTGCTAAAATTATTCTAACCAACTTTTATTATGACAACCGACGACCAGAAAACACTTGAGCAAAGGGGAATAACCCCGGAGCAGTTTGAGGCGCAGATACGCCGTTTTGAAACAGGATTTCCCTACCTCCGCATACTTGACTCTGCCCGCGTAGGCAACGGTATTGTAAGCCTTGACGCAGATGGCATGGCCAAAGCCGTAAGCCGCTGGGATAAATTCCTTGCCGATGGAGGTCAGGTGTATAAATTTGTGCCTGCTTCCGGTGCTGCTTCTCGTATGTTCAAGGCTCTTTTTGAGTTTGTTGACGGAGGTACCGATACTCCTAAGCCCGGCAGTCCTGTTGAGCAGTTCATAAACCGTCTTTCAGACTTTGCCTTCTATGCAGAGCTTGATCAGGTAGCGCGCAAATTGTATGACGCTGATCTTGATACTCTTGTAAAAGCCGGCCGTAACCGTGACATCGTGGCTGCTCTTCTCGGCAAGGATGGCCTCAACTACGGAAATCTGCCCAAAGGTCTTCTTAAGTTCCATGCATACGCTGAAGGTCCCCGCACTCCGCTTGAAGAGCATCTTGTTGAGGGCGCTCAGACCGCAACCAACAGTCATGGTGTGGTAAATCTTCACTTTACAGTGTCTCCCGAACATCGTGCGCTTTTCGAAGCCAAGATAGCCGAGGCTGTTCCCGCTCTTGAAAAACGTTTCGGCGTAAAGTACAATATAAGTCTTTCCGAGCAGAAGAAGTCAACTGATACTGTCGCTGTAAATCCCGACAATACTCCGTTCCGCGACAACGGCAACCTGTTGTTCCGTCCGGGCGGTCACGGCGCGCTCATCGAAAATCTCAATGATATCGACTCCGCAGTAGTATTTATCAAAAATATCGACAATGTTGTACCCGACTCGCAGCGCCAGGCAACTATCGACTACAAGAAGGTGCTTGCCGGTTATCTTATCGAGGTACATGACCGCATCGAAAAGTATCTTGGCATGCTCAATACCGGTAAGTACACAATCGAGGATCTGCGCGAGATGATCGCATTCATGCATGACACCCTTTGCATACGCGACGAGAAACTGAAGTCACTTGAGGATGCCGAACTTGCCCTTTACATCAAGGCCAAGCTCAACCGTCCGGTACGTGTGTGCGGTATGGTGCGCAATGAGGGTGAACCCGGCGGTGGTCCGTATATCGCCTACAATCCCGATGGATCATCATCGCCTCAAATTCTTGAAAGCACCCAGATCGATCCCGACAATGCCGAGTATAAGGCTATGGTAAGTCAGGCCACTCACTTTAATCCGGTTGACCTGGTATGCTATGTCAAGGATGTCGACGGAAAGAAATTCAATCTGCCCCAATACGTTGATCCCGACACCGGCTTCATCTCATCTAAGTCAAAGAATGGCAAGGAGCTCCGCGCTCTTGAGCTGCCCGGTCTCTGGAATGGCGCAATGAGTGACTGGAACACGGTGTTTGTAGAAGTGCCCATCGCTACCTTCAATCCCGTTAAGACCGTCAACGATCTGCTCCGTCCGGCTCATCAGGGCTGAAAATTATAAAACATTAGTTTGTCCGGAGGCGTTATAATGGCATGAAAACGAAGGATGCCATAAAGAGCCTCTGGCGCGAATGTTTCGACGACTCCGACCAGTATGTCGACATGTTTTTCTCGACAGTGTATCGTGATGACGATGCGCTTGTACTTGAACGGGACGGACATGTTGTAAGTGGAATGTTATTGCAGCGCTATGCCATGAATTTTCATGACATAGCGCTGCCTGTCAGTTATATATGCGGTGCTGCGACTACCCGTGCGATGAGAGGCCATGGCTACATGGCCGACCTGATGGGTGAGGCGATCAACGCATCGTTGCAACGGGGTGATGTCTTTGCCACGCTTATCCCGGCTCATGACTGGCTTTACCGTTATTATGAACGGTTTGGCTTCTCGCCTGCATTTTATGTCGAGACTGAACGGTACACGTCGGCTCATGTATTTCGTCCCCAGGGTGAATATGCACGTTACGGGGCCATAGATTCGGATGAGGCGTATGACTTCTTTAATGCGATGATGATGACCCGTAATTGCTGTGTGCAGCATACGCGGCGCCAGTATGACGAAATCCTTATGGATAATTCGGTCGACGGTGGTCAGGTCATTTCGATTTCTGATGAAAACGGCATTGCCGCCATGGCATTTGCAGCACCCGGTGATGACGGTGCGGTGGTAGTGAAAGACCTGCTTGCCGTAACCGAAGACGCACGTACGGCTGCACTGGCTGCTGTAAGTGAGACATTTGCCGGAATGCCCGTTACAGTACTCGGCTACTATGACCGAAATGATGGAGTCGAGGAAGTGCGCGGTATGGTAAGGATTGTGGATGTCGCCGCATGTCTTGGCTCTATCGCAAAGACCTATCCGAAAATAGAAACGGCAATAAAGGTCCATGACCGTTTATTGCCGGATAACAACGCTATATTTATAGTTAGCGGGGGAGAGTGTCGTGTAGATAATAATTATGCCGGAAAGCTTGACTACGATGTCGATATCGAGGTGCTGACGTCGATAGTGTTCGGTAATGATGTTACACGACGTCTGCTCAACTTCCCGGCTGTCAGACCGTTTATCAGCCTGATGCTTGACTGATTATACCGAAAGTGCGATATTGTGCTCTTCGGCTATGCGGCGCATATTCAAAATGGCATAGCGCATGCGTCCGAGAGCGGTGTTGATACTCACTCCGGTGGTCTCGGCGATATCCTTGAAACTCATATCGTTGTAATAACGCATCATGAGCACTTCGCGCTGGGGCTCGGGAAGGGCTTCGATAAGCCGGCGCACGTCAGCCTTTATCTGGTCATTGACCATAGCATCCTCGATGTTGCCTTCCGAAAAGTCGCGCCTGTTGAGAAGGTTGGTCTCCTCGTCGTCGGTCGATACAGTCATCGCGCTCTTTTCCTGACGGTAGTAGTCAATAATCAGATTATGGGCAATACGGGTCAGCCACCCTGCAAACTTTCCGTTTTCAGTGTATCGGCCCTGTTTAAGGGTCATGATGATCTTTACAAATGTGTCCTGAAAAATATCATTGGCCACATCCGTATCTTTTACAATATGGAGTATATAGGCAAACAAGCGTGCCTGATGCCTTGTAAGCAAGGTATCAAAAGCATTGTTATTTCCGTTACAATATTCTTTTACAAGAGCCTCGTCACTGAGGCTGGTAAGTGTAAGCATTACTTATACGTAGGTTGGTTAGAGTAATGTCAGGCGTATAGGCAATTAGTATTTAATTATGGATTAGTGGTATTATCTTTTGCAAAGATAAGGACTTAGCTCGTATCCGCCAAAAAATTATGGAATTTTAAGTTATGCCATTTTCCGGTGTTTGCAATAAATGGCGACTGTGGAACGTTACAATAATAGTCATCAACATTTAAGTGCCTATGGATAGAAAGTCTACTCCAACCAATACCTCTTACACCGTGTCGTCGGAAAAGAATAATGAAAAACCGTCACCCAGTAAATTGACGCTCAATATAATACGCCAGTTTGCACGTGGATATAAGAGTGAGCCTAAACTTCCAGGCAATCTTTCAGGCATAATACTTAACTGACCGGTATCCTGATCAGCGTGGAGTGTAGCCTGACTCCACAAGTATCGACGGGGAGTTGTAGAATGCGGGCTTAAGCAGATGCTCCATCGAGGTATCCTTATGGCCCTGCATGTACTTATCGACAATCCTGTATCCGAAATATCGTCCTGCTCTGGCCGGAGTGTCACTACCTAATATGGAGGTGGCCGGAGCCAGACGTACCAGCCTGTCGGCAACTGTCGGGTCAGTTGAGAATATAGCGTTACGCTCGATCATAAGTCTCCACAAATTACCTTCCTCTTTTTCTAAAATCATTGCGCCTTCCTCGTCGCCTGTTCCGAGTGCCTTGCTCAGACTTGCATCGGGGATAATTTGCATCATGACATATACCAGCGCGCCCTCATATACCATGCGGCTCAGTGCGGTAGACTGAGGTGTCGTCTGATACGGACAGTCGGTGGCCATTATCGCCTCGGCGATATTATAGGGTAGGAGAGAAAGCTCTTTAACCGCACGCTGGTATGGCGGGAATACCGAGTAGGCTGCATATTCAGGTCCGAGATAGTGGTTTAGCCCGATGAGAAGCGTCGAGTCGACCGCTATCACCGATTGATTGTAGGTGGATACGACGCCGATCAGTCGCGGCAGTGGCAGCGACGGCATATAGCGCTGAAAATGGCTGTAAATTTCCGAAATGCACTGTTCGGTCGCGTCAAGCGGCGGTAACAGCGAGTCGATGTCGGGAGTGAACATTGTCACCGCTCTGGATTCGGAATATCTGGTCAGTGAGGTGTCGGCATCAGTACCGACAAGCACCTTGATCGCTTCGGCATAGTGTGTCCTGAAGCTGTCGCGTGCCGTGCTGTCGAGCGAGGCGTACGTGAGTATATCGCGGTCAAAACGTTCAATTGTGATTTTGTCCGGAGTGCGGTAGCTGTCGTTGCAGGCCGTAACGGCCATTATAAGAATTATAAAAAGAACCAGTCGTTGATACATGCCGCAAATTTATGCTTTTCGAATAAATCCTGCTGCTTTTTAAGTACGATTTTCTCTTAATTAAAGTAAAATGTCACTGTCGGTACGTGAAAATTACGTTGTAAATGTTTAATTTTGTAACGGATATTATAACGGATGACCTTTTATATACGCATATTGACCATCGCGGCAATCGTTGTTTTGGGAACCCTTGCAGGTTTTCCGAAAGACTTTGTCGTGGTAATCGATGCGGGTCACGGAGGCCATGACTACGGAGCGATAGGGGTAAAGACCAATGAGAAAACCATCAATCTCGGAGTGGCACTGAAGCTCGGTGACCTTATAAAAAAGGCTCATGATGACGTGAAAGTAGTGTATACTCGTGACGGTGACTATTATAAGAAGCTTCAGGAGCGCGCCCAGATAGCGAATAAAGCCGGAGGCGACCTGTTCATATCGATACATACTAATTCGGTAGATAAGAAAAACCGAAACCGCACCACTATACATGGTGCAGCCACCTATACGCTCGGTCTGCACAAAAGTGCCGCTAACTTTGAAGTAGCAAAGCGTGAGAACTCGGTCATCATGCTCGAAGATGATTTTACAACCACTTATCAGGGTTTTGATCCTAATTCGACCGAGAGCTACATTATCTTCGAACTCAGTCAGAACAAGCATATCGACCAAAGCATAAATTTTGCAAGCCGCGTGCAGCAGGAATTGTCCAGTACAGCCTCCCGTAAGGATAACGGAGTGCGCCAGGCCGGATTTCTTGTGCTGGCGGCGACAGGTATGCCGGCAGTCCTGGTAGAACTTGATTTTATCTGTAATCCTGAATGTGAAAAATACATGGCTTCGCAGACAGGACAGTCCAGAATGGCCCGCTCGATATTTGATGCCTTCACAAAATATAAGATATCCATTGATAAGGCGTCAGGTAAGAAGGTGAAGGAGATCAAGCTGCCGGATGAAGAGCCGGCAGTTGAAGAACCGGCCGTGGAGACTGTAGCTGAAAGTATTCCTGCGGCCGATGCTGACCCGAAAGACAAATCAGTATTTAAGATACAGATTATGGCTTCGGATGTAGAGCTAAAACCGGGTGCCCGTGAACTAAAAGGGGTAAAAGACTATTCTTCATATTATGACGGAGGTCTGTATAAATACACCATTGGGTGTTATAATACCAAGGCCGAGGCCCAGCGGGCGTTGCCGCAGGTACGTAAAGTCCATCAGCAGGCATTTGTAATTGAAATGCGTGATGGAAAAAGAGTGAAATAATAAAACATAGACAATATGAAACGCTATTCAAAGGAGCTGATAATCGGATTTTCAGTGTTGGTGGCCGGACTGGTACTTTTTGCAGGTATAAATTATCTGAAAGGTATAAATGTATTTAAAGCCGCCAATTATTACTATGCCACATATACTAATGTAGCAGGCCTTAATGTGTCATCGCCGATCACACTTAACGGATACAAAGTAGGTGAGGTGAGAAGTGTGGACTATATGTATGATAATCCCGGTCATGTCGTTGTCGAACTGTCATTGGCGCGTCAGCTTCGTGTGCCTGAAGGATCCAAGGCTGTCATCGTGGGTTCGTTGCTCGGTGAGGCCTCGATAGAGCTGCATCTGACTGATGCCACTTCATATTACAGTCTCGGCGCTGAAATACCCGGCGAGGTTCAGCCTACGATGCTTGACGCCGTGTCAGGCACCTTTTCGACTGTTATGCCAAAGGTCGACTCTCTTCTCACTTCCGTAAACCGTCTTGTATCGGACAGCGCGCTGCTGGCCTCGATAAAGCGTCTTGACGGCATTACAGCCAATCTGGCTACTACGACCGAATATCTCAAACGCACCATGGCTACTATGCCCGGCACAATGCGTACGGTGGACGGTGTGGCCCATAATCTGGACTCTATCACGGACAATCTTGCCGTACTGAGCCAGCAGCTCAAGGAGCTTCCGCTGCGTCAGACGGTGGATAACGTAAATTCTATCACTGCCAATGTCAATGACGTGACCAAGAAGATGAACACACCTGACAATAATGTCGGGTTGATGTTAAATGACCGGGAACTGTATGACAATATTAACAATATCACTCTCGGAATTGATTCGATTGTGCTTGAGCTGAAGAAAAATCCTAAGAAATATATCCCCTCGATAAAGATATTCTGATATAGCGACATTATTTAGAATTATTCTAAATAGTTGATAACTTACGCCGCCTTATGTTCCACATGGGCGGCGTAATATTTTGGCTGTTTTATGCGTGTTTCACGCGACAGGCCTGTAATTATACTTCATGATGTCATAAGGTAAAACGCTGATATTTAGCAATGTGTGAATCTTGAATTGCAAAGAAACCGCTCAAATGTATATCACTGCGATAATCCGTTGTTATTCAGTATGGTTGTGATAGAAGTCTAATTTGCAAATTTTTTTTTAGTTGTTTTTGCGAAAAAAGTTGGGGAAATTTGCATCGAAAGAATGAACAATCCTGACTCTAATATGATGCCTGATCACATACAATTGTGGGAACAGTGTCTGCAGATATTTAAAGACAATCTGCGGCCTGAACAGTATAGCGCATGGTTTGCTCCGATAACTTCGATAAGTTTTGACGGAAGCAAGCTGTGGCTGCGTGTGCCTACAATTTTCTTTGTAGAGCAGCTTGAGGAGCGCTATCTCCAATTGCTGTCGGCTACATTGCGCCGCGTATATGGCCCCGATGTAAAATTACATTACCGTTATAATGTAGTTGGATCGGATCCTGCGAGCTCGGTCGGTATGGAGAGTCCTCAGCCGAGCCCCGCGATAAGGGTTCCGGTAGGCAATCCTTTCAATCAGGTTCAGGTAAATGATGACTTTGATTCCCGTCTTAATCCGAAGAATACTTTCGGCAACTATTGTCCCGGCAATTCAAATAAGATTGCTCGTGCGATAGGCCAGACGATTGCTTCTGATCCGAATTGCAAGACGTTTAACCCGCTTTTTGTATTTGGCCCCACCGGTGTGGGCAAGACTCACCTTATCCAGGCCGTAGGTATCGGCATCAAGGAGCGTGATCCGAAGGCACGTGTGCTTTATCTGAGCGCCAGGTTGTTCGAGAGTCAGTATACGGCTGCCGCTACCGCCAAGCCAAGCCGTGTGAACGAGTTCATTAACTTCTATCAGTCAATTGATGTACTGATTATTGATGATATTCAGGATCTGATGCACAAGCCGTCGACTCAGACCGCATTCTTCCATATCTTCAATCATCTGTATCATAATCAGCGACAGATCATAATGTCGAGCGACTGTGCTCCGTCGGTGATGAAGGATATGCACGAGCGACTCCTGTCGCGCTTCAAGTGTGGCATGACCTGTGAGCTTGAAAAGCCTGATTTCAGCCTGCGTCGCGCGGTGCTCGAACGCAAGGCCGCTCAGGAGGGTCTTGATATTCCGACGGAGGTACTCGACTTTATCGCATCGAATGTAAGTGACAGCATACGTGAGCTTGAGGGAATAATGGTGTCACTGGTGGCCCATGCCACAATACTCAACCGTCCTATAACGCTTGATCTCGCACGCACTGTGCTTGGCAATGCCGTCAAGCTCCACAAGCGCACTGTCAACTTCGAGATGATCACGCAGAGCGTAAGCGACTATTACAAGATCGATCCTGACGCCATTTTCGCCAAAAGCCGCAAGCGTGAGATTAGCGATGCCCGTCAGATGGTGATGTTCCTGGCCCGCCGTGATGCAAAGATGCCGGTTACTGCTATCGGTACACGTCTGTCACGTACCCATGCCACCGTACTCCATGCATGCCGCAACATCGAGGAGCGTCTTTCACTTGAGACCAAGCTCCGTGAAGATCTGCAGAAGATCGAGGAGATGATGCGCAATTAATCGTAGATTATTAGAATCGTCAGAACAGCGACAACTGTACAGCCTCCGGCAGGGGAGAGGTGAGTGTACAGGAACGTCGGTGTGTCCACCCCTGACTGCCGTTGCGTAGCTGAAGCGTGACCACGCCGGTTATGTTTCCGGCGAGTCGACGTAGCTGCTTTATGATTTCGGCGGGTGAGGAGATACCGCTGAGTCGGAAGCTGGCAATATGACAGCCATGCTGTATCAAAGTAGCAAATATGATATCGTTTTTATGAATTGAGCCCATAACTGTATAGTTTTTATTTACAGTGCAAAATTATCGGTATAATGGGCATTAATATTGCCCATGTGAACGAAAGCCTGTTAATATGTGGCTCGGGATGTATAGAATATTAATCAAAAATTCATTATTAAATAATTTTAAGTAGTGTGCTAAGGCTCTTTTCTGTATATTTGCTCCCAAAATAATTCTAACCTTAATATAAAATTAAATTCACGATTATGCGAAAGCTATTTAGAGGGATGATGTCGCTGTTTGCGATGTTGTTGTTACTTTCCTCGGCCGCCGTGGCTAATGAGTTGCCTCGTATTCCGCTGGATCCGGCGGTTAGAGTAGGTAAGCTCGACAACGGATTGACCTATTATATCCGTCACAATGACTATCCCAAGGGACAGGCTGACTTTTTCATCGCACAGAAAGTCGGATCTATCCTTGAGGAAGATAACCAGAGCGGTCTGGCTCACTTCCTGGAACACATGTGCTTCAACGGCACGACCAATTTCCCCGGCAATACCCTTATATCATGGTTGGAGTCGGTAGGCGTGAAGTTTGGCCAGAACCTCAATGCCTATACCTCTATAGATGAGACCGTGTATTATCTGAGCCAGGTGCCTGTGGCCCGCGAATCAGTCGTTGACAGCTGTCTGCTTATACTTCATGATTGGGCTGACGACCTGCTCCTTGAGGGTGAGGAGATCGATAAGGAGCGCGGTGTGATCCATGAGGAGTGGCGCAGCCGCAATGTGGGTCAGCAGCGCATATTCGAGCAGCTGCTTCCTGTGATTTATCAGGGCGAGCGTTATGGTAAGCGCCTGCCTATCGGCTCGATGGAAGTGGTTGACAATTTCCCCTATCAGGCTCTGCGCGACTACTACGAGAAGTGGTACCGTCCCGATCTTCAGGGTATAATCGTAGTAGGTGATATTGATGTCGATGCTATCGAGAGCAAGATCAAGAAGACCTTCTCGGGGATTAAGATGCCTGAAAATCCCGCACAGCGTGTTTATTTCCCTGTTTCTGACAATGAGGGTATAATCTATGCCGTAGGTAAGGACAAAGAACTTTCGAAAGCTGTGGCCCAGCTTATGTTCAAGATGGAGAGTACTCCCGATTCGCTGAAAAACCGTATGGAATATATGGTCGGTGACTACATTGATTATATGCTGGCCGGAATGTTGAATCAGCGTATCAACGAGATGGCGGCCAAGCCCGATGCCAACTTCGCCGGCGGTGGAGTAGGTAAGGATGATTTCATGATCTCCAAGACCAAAAGTGCGTTCAACATATCTGCGGCTCCCAAGGGACATGACATACTTCCTGCATTTGAGACTATCTACCGCGAGGCAATGCGCGCAAAGAAGAACGGTTTCTCTCAGTCAGAGTATGACCGCGTGCGCACCAATTACCTTGCCGCTATGGAGAATGCCTATAACCGTCGTGACAAGATCTCTTCAAATTCTCTCGCCAACGAGCTTGTACAGAACTTCCTGTATAACGAGCCCGCGCCCGGTATAGAAAATGAGTATGCCATGATGAGCATGATTGCCAATCAGGTACCCCTGGAGGCGATTAACGCGCGTATGGCCCAGATAATTCCCGATACAAATACCAATGCCGTGCTGCTGGTGATGTATCCCGATAAACCTGAGTACAGCGAACCTACTCTCGAGCAGTTTACCGCGCTGATGGACCGCGTGGCTGCTGAAGATCTTGAGGCTTATGTGGACAATGTTAAGTCGGAGCCGCTGATCGCATCGCTCCCCACTCCCGGTAAGATCGTCAAGGAAGAAACTGACAAACTGTATGACGCTACTGTCTGGACACTCAGCAATGGTGCCAAGGTTGTAGTGAAGCCTACCGATTTCCGTAAGAACGAGATTCTCTTCAAGGCTCAGGCTATGGGTGGTACTTCGGTGCTTTCCGATGCCGACCTTGACAATGTACGCTATATGCCTAACGCCATGCAGCGCAGAGGTCTGGGTAACTACTCATCACACGAGCTCGGCCGTTACCTTACCGGCAAGCGCGTGGGAGTGGGCCTGAGCATTGATAATTACTCACGTTCACTCAGCGGTAGCGCTGTGCCTAAGGATCTTCCGACTCTTATGGAGCTTATTTATATGAACTTCGTAGGATTTACGATTACTCCTGATGATTATGAGGCTACTAAGAGCGTGATCAAGGCTTCGATGCGCAATCAGGAGTCAACTCCCGAGTTCCAGTTCTCAAAGCAGATGGCTGAGCACACTTACAAGTCGCCGCGCTATCATTCGATGGACACCAATGTGGTAAATCGTGCTAATCGTGAGCGCATCATCGAGATCATTCATGAAATGACAGCCAATGCCGGTGAGTATACCTTCTATTTTGTAGGTGATGTAAATGTTGATACCCTGCGTCCGCTCGTTGAGCAGTACATCGCTTCGCTGCCCGGTAAGCCCGGCAGTGCACAGGAGGTGAAATTTACCGGTGACGGTCTCATCCCCGGTGCCGCTACCGAGAAGGTAAAGCAGAAGATGGATGTACCTCAGACCTACGTGTCGATAATCCTGTCAGGCCAGATGCCTTACGACACCAAGCGCGCCAAAGCCGCTTCTATAGCCGGACAGATCATGTCGGCCCGACTGCTGAAGTCAGTACGCGAGGAGGAGGGTGCCGTATATTCTATCGGTGCTCAGGGCATGCTGTCGCGCTTCTCCGAGACTCCGGCCCTCATGGCTACCCAGTTCCCGATGAAGCCTGAGCTGCTTGACAAGGTGCTCGGAATTATCGCCGGTGAATTCGAGGCTATGAGCCAGCCCGGTAACGTGACTGCCGAGGAACTCAACAAAGTCAAGGAGTACATGATCAAGAGCGCCAAGAACAACCTTACTGAAAATGGTCCCTGGCTGTCGGCTATGTCAAGCTATGAGATCTTGCCTAAGGATGGTTTCCTCAATGCCGTAGCCGAAATTGAGTCGATAACTTCAGCTGACGTCGAAGGCTTTGTACGTGATCTGCTGAAGCAGAACAATTACCGCGTGTTTGTAATGGAGCCGGCTGAATAATCTCCGGATCTATCCATAGATATTGTGTCAAGGCGTGGCCCGTTTCGGGCTGCGCCTTGCTGCCATATATGAGCGGCAGTGAATTTGATTATTAAAAAAGATTAAAAAGTCTTTGTGGAGTGGTGGAAAAGTCGTACCTTTGCACACCGATTATGTCCAAATTAATGAAATGACTAACCTTACGCTGTGTTTTTGGCCGAACATTGTGTTGAGAAGTGGTCAATTAGTAAATTATTAATCAAACATTTAACGTGGATACTTTAAGCTACAAAACTCTTACCCCCAACGAGCAGAACTGCAACCGTGAGTGGGTGTTGATCGACGCTACCGATCAGCATCTTGGTCGTCTCTGCTCAGTGATTGCCCTGATTCTCCGTGGCAAGAACAAGCCCTGCTACAGCCCCTTCGTGGAGTGTGGCGACAATGTGATCGTGATTAACGCCGACAAGGTCAAACTGACCGGCAAAAAGTGGACTGACCGCGAATATCTTTCGTACACCGGTTATCCCGGCGGCCAGCGCGTAGCCACTCCCGAGATCATGATGCTCAAATCTTACAACAAGCACATCAAGCCCGGTATGCACCCCTTGTTTATCAAGGTCGTTAAGGGTATGCTTCCCAAAAATCGTCTTGGCCGTAAGATTATCGAGAACATGCATGTGTACAACGGTCCGGAACATCCCCACGAAGCACAGAATCCCAAGGCAATCGATATCAACAAAATTAAATAACAAGTATGGAAAAGGTAAATGCAGTAGGCCGTCGTAAGGCCGCAGTCGCACGCGTAATCGTAGGCGAAGGCTCTGGTGTAATCACCATCAACAAGCGCCCGTTGGAAGTATATTTCCCCTCTTCCATCCTTCAGTACATCGTAAAGCAGCCCCTCACAACTCTTGACGCAGCCGCTAAGTATGACATCTATGTCAACCTCGACGGTGGTGGTTACAAGGGTCAGGCAGAGGCTCTCCGTCTTGCCATTGCCCGCGCTCTGGTAAAGATCAACCCCGAGGACAAGCACGCACTCCGCGTCGAGGGCTTCATGACCCGCGACCCGCGCAGCGTAGAGCGTAAGAAACCCGGTCAGCCCAAGG
>CAZIPQ010000003.1:26187-54444 GCA_964541165.1 uncultured Muribaculum sp. | reverse complement strand
TCACTGAAGGGCATTCTGGTTCTCATGCGTTATTGTATTTTTATGGGTTAATTATTCAGCACTTATTGTACGTTTTATAATCGTATAGATTTAATCGTTAACATGTGCAAATGTAGGGTATCATACTTATATAGGTTGCCAAATTTGTTCCATATATGATATAAAATTGTGTCAACGCTCCAGGATAATGGCATTTTAACTAAATAAACCGGTATACCTACAAAAAAACATGGGCCGGACTCACGTACGACCCATGCTTCAATCACTCCGCTTTAAGCGGAACTCTAACCTAAAATTGTGCTACTATTAACCATCTTAAATCTACAATAAGGGATCAAAGGTTCCGTCATTCCAACCCATGGTCTGTTCAAGCTTCGGGTTCTGTTCAAGGTGACGTTTGGGTAAGGCAAAGAAGTAATGGTTGTCCGGGACGTCCCATTTGTATTTGCTGTCGATCTCGATCAGCGTTGTCGTGAAATAGTCGAAATAAGCGGTCGTCGACATATTGACATCTCCATCGGCGTCAAACTCGGTTGCGAGCTGAGCCAGGGTAAGGTGCTTCTTGGCGTCGGTCAGATTGATTTCAATTGAGTGGCGGCAGAAACCGCGGTATTCGGGATCACTGAACATCATGCGGCGACGCATGTCCCAAAAGCGCTTGCCTTCATAGGCGAGCTCGATACGGCGCTCAAGCATCACGGCATCGATAAGCGTCTTGCCTGTCATACCCTTTGCCAGACCATACATGCCGTCGGCATTGGCGGTGATACCGGCACGGTGACGTATATCCTTTAGAAGATTCACTGCCTCGTCATCACGACCTGTCTCAGCGGCACACTCGGCAAGATTGAGCATCACCTCGGCATAGCGGATATCGACGAGATCAAGGTCATACTTCCTCACATCCACTTTAGGCACGGTACCGTTGACATATTTGCATGAATAAAATCCGGTGCGCGATGCATTGGCGATCTCCACTTCACCACCTTTATATGTATACTGGCGCTGTCCTGGCCACTGATTGTCGACGATCTTGTACACCATGCCGTTGGTCACGATAGTACGGTAGAAGCGGGGATCACGGTTAAGCCAGTAAAGACCGCGGGCATCGGTAGCCTCCACATCAAACGGCTCCTTGATGCCGTCACCGTCGATATCCACACCGGGAGCGGTACCGTCGGCCATCGGGTAAGCCATGACGAGCTCAACCGACGGACATATCCATCCCGTAGCACCCTGCGAGTAGTCAAGCGGACGTATACCGGCTATGATATCACTGTAGCGCGAGGGATAAGAAAAGCGGGATGTGAATATCACCTCTTTAGACAGCTCACAGGCATCGCTATTGTCAGCCCAGGTGCCGTCATAGCTCGCATTCAGTCCGTAACCGTCCTTGTCAAGCTGCTCCTTGGCGGCAAGGTTTGCATCGTAGGCGGCTTTCCACCGTTCTATATCATTAGAGCGGTTGAACTGACGGCTGGCATAGTAAAGGAGTACGCGGCCCTTCATGGCAAGAGCGGCTCCGCGTGTAATGCGGCCGGCATCGTTACCCGACCACTTTGCCGGAAGAACCTGTGCGGCCTCATCCAGGTCATCAATAATCTGCTGTATACACTCCGACGTCTTTGCACGCGGCACCTCGGCTTCCGAGCGTTTCTGAACGGATAGTATCAGCGGCACACCACCGTAACGCTTCACCATCTCAAAATATCTGAACGCACGGAGAAACAGAGCCTGCGCACGGATCGTGGCCTTGTCAGCGGCTGAGAGCGACCCGCTATCTATATTGTCAAGAAGTTCATTAAGGCCATAAATGCCGCTATAAGGCCAGTATTCGGCAGTCGGGCCTCCCCCACCCTCCGATGTCAGCTGATCGGCATAGAAAAAGTCGTCGCCCTGACGATCGTCATCGCTATACGCGCTGGGCTCGATAACGTGTGCTTTCCAGTCGGGAAGATTAGACTTGTAGCAATTGTCAAGAAATGCCGTTGCGAGGGTCTTGTCATTCCATGTAGCCTCCGATGTGACGGCACTCAGATTTTTCTTATCAAGCACGTCATCACAGCTGCAAAGGAGTAAGCCGGCTGCAAGTGCTATATATAATGCGGTTGATTTCATTGATTTATATTTTAATATTGGGAATTAGAGAGTAACATTGAGACCAAACGACACGTTGCGCATGATCGGGTAAGAACTTATGTGGTCCTTGTGTACCTCAGGGTCAGCAACCTTAAGATGATCCTCAAGCAGGAACAGGTTGGTAGCGTTGACAAACAGGCGTATGCGTTCCAGACGTATGGCTTTGACTGCCTGCTTGGGAAGATCATAGGAGAAGTTGACATTCTTGCAACGTAGGAACGAGGCATTACGTACCCAGAAAGTTGAGCGCTGTGTATTACTCTTTGTAAGGGTAAAAGGCATTGAAGCATTAGGATTTTCCTCAGTCCAGTGATCATTCCAGAAGGCAAACGTTCCTGTCCAGTCCTTTACACCGGGAGTACGCTCATCAATAACTCGCTTATGTCCTGCAAGTCCCTGGAAGAACACGTCAAGAGAGAAGCCTTTCCAACGAGCGCCAAGAGTAAAGCCATAAGTTATAGGAGCACTCTGCTTATCCACAATAACAATCATATCCTCATCAGTTATCTGGCCATCGGGTTCGTCACTATTGACGCCTCTGATATCTCTGTAAAGGAGCATGCCAGGAACAAGCTTATTACCTTTGATAAGTAATTCTTTACCAAATTTTTCCTTGTTTTCCTCGTTCACGCGGTCAACCTCCTCCTGAGAGCGGAGAATACCGAGGCAGTCAAAACCCCATACCCGATTGATCGACTTTCCTATTTCCGATTTATATGGTTCGAGATTAGATGATTCCGGCTTATCAACCCACCAGCTCTTGGCATAGCCGAAGTTACCTTTCAGCCAGTACTGTACGTTTTCCACCTGACCGTTCCAGGCAAGCTCAAACTCAAAACCACGAGAATCGATGGTTGCGCAGTTTTCTTTAGGAAGGCTGGCGCCAAATGATGTCGGCACAGCGGCATTGGTTGTGGTAAGAATATCGTATGTGTGGCGATAGAACCACTCAAAACTCATGTTCAGATTATTGAATATGCGACCGTCGAAACCAGCGTTATAAGAGGTTGATTTCTCCCATGTCAGGTCAGGATTGGGAAGTGTGCCCGGAGCGACTCCATAGCTTTGAGTACCAAATATCGCACCTGTAGTCAGATTATACTTGGCCATCCAGTCCCAGCCACCTACGGCATCGTTACCGAGCGAGGCGATGGAGCCGCGCAGCTTGAAGTAGTCAAACCATCCACCCAGACTGTTGCGCCAGAAAGGTTCGCTCGACACTCGCCAGCCGGCCGAAACCGACGGGAAGAAGCCCCATCGCTTATCCGGAGCAAATTTTGTAGAGCCATCATATCGGAATGCAAATTCAAACAGATACTTTTCATCATAATTGTAATTCAGTCGTCCTACGAATGATGAGCGTCCAGTCTCTCCCACTGAGCCACCACCGACAATTGACTGTGAAGCGTCGCTACTTGCCGCATGAAATTCAGGCATTGTCCATGTAATAAGGCCGTTGCGTTGAGCATCAAACGATTCACTTTCACCTTCGGCTTGCTCATATACAAGCAGCGCGCCTAAATCATGTCTACCGAATTTGTGATTATAAGTCACAAAGAAGTTAAGCTGATAGTCCTGTAAGAATTCTGCTGTCTTTTTAATGTGATTGAGATCTCCGCGAACATCAGTTCCAGTAATTTGAGGATTAGTAGATGGATCTATATAGTGTCCGTTGGTTCCGCTAGTTTCAAAAGTATACAATGTATATGGAACAGCTACCTGCTTGGCTACTCGGTTATAAATATTCTTTGAGTATTGAAGCTTGAATTTCAAGCCTTTAAGGAATGGAGCGCTATACTCGACAAACGTATTTACATTAGTATTGTTCCACTTACGGGTCACACGTCCCGCCTGCTCGCTTATCTGCATAAGCGGATGCTGCTCAAGACCATTGGCCTTTACGGGGAGTCCGTCGATAAAGAACGGATTCATCTTCGAGCGCTTCAGTACCGAGGCATAGAGGTTATCCATATTGTCGCGTCCGCCGTCGCTCTTCCAGTAAGGCTTGATATCCTTGCGGACATCGGTGCCGATATTAAGGCCAATCACAAGATCTTTCGTAATATTGGCGTCGATACTTGCACGGAAATTAGTCTTGTTATATTTGAGATTGTCAAAGGCTCCGTCGGCATAATAATATGAACCGCCGATGAAATAACGCACTTTCTCATTACCGCCTGTCACATTCAGGCTGTGACGTGTGGTAAACGGATTTTTCCACATCTCGTCAAGCCAGCTGTAATTGACACCTTTGAGATATTCCAGCTCATCGTCGGTGTACCATGTCTTCTGAGTACGCGGATCCTGACGCGGATCAGAGTTTTTATCGTACATCCATGACTGTATCTTGTTGTCATTAAGGAATATAGCCTGCTCGTATGCGCTCATGGTACGAGGCTGATTAGTCGGGCTGTCCCAGCCTACCGTTCCGGTATAATTGATTACCGGCTTGGAGTCGGAACCTTTACGAGTGGTAACCAGCACTACACCGTTGGCTGCACGCGCACCGTAAACCGAGGCCGATGCACCATCTTTCAGTACCGATACATTGTCGACCTCACTTGCATCAAGTGATTCAAAAGCCTCCTGATTGCGGATAACTCCGTCGATTACATAAAGAGGAGAAGAATCATTGGTTGTGCCCTGGGCGCGGATACTCAGTGAGCTGCCGGCACCGGGCTTACCGGTTGTAGATGTGATCATGACACCTGTCAGGCGGCCTGCAAGCGATGTGGCAAGATTGCCGGTAGGGATATCAGAGATGCTTTTGGCATCGACCGTAGTCACACTACTCGTCACACTACCCTTCTTCTGCGTGCCGTAACCTACTACGACAACCTCATCGAGGGCAAGATTACTGTCGGTCATCTTCACCTCCATTACAGGAGCGGCAGCTAACGTGATAGTCTCATACCCTACATAAGTAAACTTAAGCTTTTTGCCCTTATCGGTATTCAGGGTAAACTTACCGTCGAGGTTAGTAGATGTACCGATTGAAGTCCCCTCCACTACTACCGATACTCCGACCATCGGCTCTCCATCCTGATCGGTTACCGTACCTTGCACCTTAATCGGAGCCGCATGTGCGCTAAGGCTCCATAACCCTACCGTCATGCAAATCAGCATGATCCGCAGGAAACTTGACAATGAAATGTTTTTTGCATTGTGTTTCATCAGTAATTATATTATAGAGTTAAGAAAATGCTCTTGCTTGATGCACAATGCAAAAATAGTATAAGGTTACGGGATACTTTTTTCATATTATCCCATAACCTTATAAAAACAAAATTACAAATAACGCCTGTTTAACAAGCTATAAACCAGACATATAGTTGACGGATGATTTTGTTGATTTACAAAATCGTATCACTTTTTATACTTGTCGGCAATGTATTTTAAATTTTGTATATTAGGATCGTACCAACGGGGGCCTATGTCGTTTATGGCAGCCATCACACGCTGTGACTCCATCTCGGAGTAATCGGCTGGTGAGGCAATCGGGGTGAAACCGTCGGGCCACACGGAATTATCAGCCGGATGGTAGCATTTATTGTCGAGGAAATAAAATCCTGACAATGATTCTTCAGGACGTATCAGGCGCAGGGTGGTCTTATCACCCGAAACATCATTGTAAGCTATACGGACGTTACGCGGCATCTTGTCACCTCGTCCTGATGCAAGCTCGATATTACCGCAATCGATAAAATGATTATAGGCTATATCGACGTTTTCAGCACGGTGATATGATGTCAGTGGCTCAGCCTTGATATCAGTCTCGGGAGTAGGACGCTCATATACACCTACCCTCACAAGGAGTCCCCACTGTGCCACACGGGCCACATAATTGTCGCTCACCGTGTGTCCCTGGTTTATGACACGTATGCCGCAGCTGTTGCGCTCATTGTTGCCAATGATCGTGTTGCCCTGAAGCACATTATAGTGGCCGTGACGGCACACAAGGCCCCCCTGTGACTCAAAAAACAGGTTGCGGCGCAGTATATTGTTGCATGACTTCACGGAGATTATCTCGTTTTCACCGTTACAGTGGAGGAATACGTTGTTTTCGATTATAGCATGCGACTCCAGCTGCGATGACCATGAATGTCCTACACGGATGATCTCGGCACCGTTGCCGCCGTAGGGCTTGCGGAAGCCGAAAAGGTTATGGTCAACCTGATGATTGTTGACATGGCAATTCTCATCGAGCCATATCTGCACGACAAGGCCGCCGATACGCTTATTGGCAAAATAGCAGTGATCCACACGGTTGTTGGTACCGTAAAGGCCTACCCAGTACTCGGCCACGCTCATAGGAAGCTGTCCGGGAGGAGCCGGAAGCTCACTCTTCTGCGGATCGTTACACTCGTCGATCACGCAATTGGTGATACGGCAGTGCGATGCCCGCTCGTCTTTATCACGGCGCATTTCTATCATGCAAAATCCCGAAGCCCACGCATCATTGAAAAACAGACCGTCGACTTTCAGATATTCGCCGAATATCCGCATCTTCAGCGGACCCGAGATGACCACCTTGCCGGGATTTATGGCAGCAAGAGTTATAGAGTCACCAAGCGCACCATGTCCTACAAAGTCCACGTCACCAAGCCGGTAAGTACCGTCGGAAAGCAGCACACGGTCACCCGGGCGCAGTGATCCGTCACCGAGACGCTGCTTCAGAGCCACTGTATCGGCCGGCGAATATGTATAGTCGGCTGCCATAGCTACTGTAGCTGTCAGCAGAGTACAGCCTGCAATAAAAGTTCGCAGTAAGATATTCATGATCAGTCATTAAAGATGTCATTAAGAGAATACATGTCACGTGACGCCTGGTGAAGGCTCTCGCGGCGACGGTCAGTCGGTTCGGTAAACATTACCAGCTTAAGGTCAGGACGGGCATTTTCGATCACATAGCAGCGCGACATGGGTTTGGGCGTGGGGATGGTTTTCTCACGGGTCACGGTCATGCCTCCGTCGTTAGTAACGTATGTAACGACGCCGGGCTTCATGGTCGAATACAGACGGAAGCTGTCAGGCCCGAGCTTCTCGATACCTCGGGGTTCGCTGAATGTCGCTACCGGGGTGTGATGCCATTCGCTTCCGGTCCATGTGGAAAGCTGACCGGCTCCGCCACGCGGGAAAGAATAGTGTACCACGGGACTGCCGTTGTCACGGTAATTCACTGAAATCTGAAGACCTGCCTGATGACCGCGTTCGGGAATGGGGGTCTCGATCACCTGACAATACTTGTCGGCCTCGACATTGTCAATCGTAGGGCCAAGATCGCGGCCATGGATGTTATACATGTGGTCGTTCTTAAGATCCAGATATGCGTAATACACATTACGGCCATAAGTGGCATGGGCATGACGTCCTACTTTCTCGCCGCACACTGTCCATGCAAGGTGTATACGACCCTCACCGGGCTTCTTTCCGGGTTGATAAGCCACCTGACCGTTGTACACCTCAGTCATGTTGTCGGTAGTGCGTGGATACGGATCAACTACCATCTGACGGGTCCATGTACGGCCATTGTCGGTTGACTTCACCATCTGATAAGGACGGTCATCGGCATGGCCGTTGTTTTTGCGGGTATCACGGTAGAATACATACCATGTACCGTCATCGGTCAGTACCGGTGCGGGATATGATGCACGCTCGGCCTCATCTATAAACTTATCGCTCCACTCTCCGTCGATACTGCCCGGCTCGGGCGACACTGCCATTTTAAGTGTGGAGTTGTGACAGCCGTAAAACATATACAGCCGGCCATCCTTTCCGCGCAGAAGCGCAGGATAATTGTGCTTGTCGACAAAAGGTGATTTTGCGACAATCTTGGTAGGGCTCCAAGTACCGGTGGCATGATCGTAGGCCTTGACAGCAGGATGGCTGTCGGCGCTCATCCAGCACACGAAAGTCTTGTTGACAGAAGGCTCATAGTAGCCAACGGGAATAGGACGGCGGTCGGAACGGATATTGGTAGATACTTCAACGAGCCGGGGTGCCGGCTCGTCGTTAAGTGTCAGAAGTTCAGTAGCACACCATAGTAACGGTGCATGTGCATGCAGGTCACCGGTGATGCGCTTACGGTTCATATAGTGGTTACGGTCATTCTTGATATTGGTACCTTCGCAGACATCCGTGATCTCGTCATCTGAATTGATACGGCTTACCAGACCGAGCCATCCCTTGCGGGCCACCGGCGCATATTCGGCGGCATCGAGCCATCCGTTTTTCACACCGACAATCATTGCGTAGGTAAACATGGCTGTTCCTGAAGTCTCGGCCCAGGCCTCCTTGTCGTCGATAAGCTGACGCCACAGGCCGTCTTCGCCCTGATTCTGCTTGAGCGTGTTCATCATTTTGCGGTAAGCCTCCATGATGCGCGGACGGTTGGGATTATCCTCAGGCATTGCCGACAATAATTCAGCCATACCGGCAGCCATCCAGCCATTGCCGCGTGCCCAGAAGAAAGGCGCGTTGGGTGAATGGTAGAAAAGGCCGTTAGGACACTGTATCGAGTCAAGATACATCACCATCTCGCGTGCGGCGCGGTCAATGTAACGGCGGTCACCTGTTGTCTTGTAGGCCTGTGACTGGATTGTGGTTATCATGAACATATCGTCGATCCACACACGGGTCTGCCATGAATAGCCCTTGTCGGCATTGGCTTTCTGCTCAGGCTTGGCATCCTCGGGTACCTCCCACTGGGTGTCGGCATACTTCATGCCGAGTTCACGGTAACGGTCACCGCCACGCTGCATGTAAATCTCCAGGGGAACCGAACCTACCACATTGTGGTCGACATGGTTCATCTTGGGGAGCAAGTGCTTCTCCGAGTCAAAGAGTGGCTCGAAACGCTTTACAAGCGCATCGGTCATCGCATTGTCATCAATCGCCTTGGCAAACCATAGAGCGCCGAGCCACGCACATGCATCAGGATAAGTGATGTAAGTGGGCGCCTTCTCGGCACGCGGATTACCGAAACGGGTGTGAGGCGTTGCAAGAAATTTGTTTACAATCCTCGTGCCGACCTCACGGGGAGAGGCTCCGGCAGGAAAATCAGTCAGCGCCTTGTCGGTCGCTGCAATCGAAGGGAGGGTAGCCAGTGTGAGCAAACCCGCCACAATACTACGTAATTTCATGATTTATGATGGTTAATTAAATTTTAAAATATGCGCTACGGGTAGCCTGCAGGCTGCCGTCACGTAATTCGGCATAATATACCCCCGGTGCTTCAGGGATAAAGCTGACTCCGTCCACTGTAACCGGAGAGGTTGTGTAAGCCGCGATCCAATAACCGCTGCCTTCACCGGGGAGTTGCACCACCTGGGCCGACGGGGCATTAAGCACTATCCTAACATTACTATTCAAGTCAAAGGCCTCCACTTCATCACGGGCCTTGTCGGGGAGTACGATGTAAGCATACGTGTCGCCCTCAGGCTTCATTCCGTGACTCATGTACAGACTCATCACCTCACCTTCCACAGTAGCCGGACGGTACATGCTCATAAAGTCGTGCCACTGACCGGTACGTCGTCCGGCCTCAGCGATGACATCGTTACCGAGCACGATATATCCGGTACGGTCATGATGCAGACGCAGTTCGGGTGCCACCAGCAAACGCTCACGCTCAACGTCGCTCCATTTTCCGTGATCAAGCACACTCAGCTTGCCACGACGGTTACGCTGGTCGATTGAGGTTGTGACCACGCGGGCCGAGTCAGAGGCGATGCCGGCTCCGAGACACAACACAAAGTCACGCCCGCACACCCATGCTTTATGGGCTACAAGACCGTCACGCTCGATTTTCATCACCGACATGCCGCATTGTCCGTCATCCAGGCCACCTACAAGCGGGCTGCTGTTACGCGACTTTGTGGCACGAATGCTCGGGAGCGGTGCAGTATCTTCGTATGCGGTCACACCGGGTATCTTGCGCCAGTCCCAGAATGGGAATACATCCAGATACTCGTCACCGGTGACATAGTAGAATGTAGCACCATCACCAAGATAATAGCCTTTCAGGTTGTCCTCATTGACAAGTTCCGAACCGATCACCCGGCTCGATGACATCTTGACGGAACACATCCATGACGGCGAACGATGGACAGTATAGTCGGAATCAAAAAAGTGCTTGTGACCTACAAGTGGATTGGCATCAGCCGGGAAGCCTGTCAGCCCCATGTCGGCCGCTGCAAAAGCGAGTCCATACCCCTTGTGCAGCTGAGCGTGATGGAACAACTGACGTCCGAGAGCGCTGACATCCATGTGGCGACGCCATATCACCCAACGGTAACCTTCGTTGATGAGGGAAGTAAGTATGCGCTCCTGCTCGCTGTCAAAAGCCATCGGCGTGCCGGCGAACAAGCGATGGAAAAAGCTCATGCCCGACACATACGACAGCCCGTAGTTGCCAAACTGCTGCTGCGGACCATGCTGATGGAAACTCCAGTCATCCTTGATCCCCTCCTCTCGTCCGAGACATATCTCCGATGCGATCGTGTCGCGTGCCTGCTTGACAAGATCACGGTTGCCCTGAAGCAATGCGCGTGTCATGATATTACCGGCAAGCCACACCTTGTTTTGTCCTGTCATCTTGAATATGGCGGCGCTCATCACCTCGACTGCACCCTCACGCTCCTCGGGAGTAAGTTCATCCTCAAGCAGGATAAACGCACTGCCCATAGTTTTGGGCACGCCGATCTCGTTATACCACCAGTTACGACACTTGGGCTTGTTGGTAAACCAGTATCCGAGAGCCTTATGGATGCCGGCCATCACAGCCGCATCCTTATAGAGGCCCGATGATTCTGTGTAATATGCCTTGGCCAGTTCGAGCACACGCTCGGCATGCATCTTGGGCTCCCAGCCCGAACGCTTGGTGTCGGCATAGTTGATATCGGGCCATGAACCGTCGGGATTCTGCGACTCGATATAACCGCGCAGCTTCCCGGCATCGAGCGGATAACGCTGATGCAGCTCCACAACCGCCTGATCCGACATTTCGGTCTCGGGCGCGATTTTCACGAAGTCAGCACGCAGGGTGTCATTTCCTTGTGCAAGTGACAGTACAAGATCACGGTAATTAGACTTGATAGTCTCTAATTCATCCGCGAAAACCGATGTGCCGCAAAGCAGCACAATCGGTATCGCAATAATAAGGTTGAGGAGTGGACGTAGTGTCATCAGGGTAATTTTACTTTAATTGTAGAGCCTTCATTGATACGTTTGTCAAGCAGACACTTGCCATTCCGGTTATACACCTTGACATCAAGTTTCTTACCGGCACGGCTTACCTTGATATCAAAGTCATTTCCGAAAGCACGTACATGGTTGAGGTTGGCATAATCCCATTCGGCCGGCAGACGAGGTGTCATATCAAAGGTGCGCAGACCGGTAGGACGGATACCGAACAGACCCTCAGTGAATATGCGGCAGTAAAGACCACTCTCAGCCGACAGATGACGCTGGTCACCTTCAGGCCATGCCTCGATAGCGTAAGGGACATGATCACCGAGCAGACGGCGCTGAGAATAACGCTTCAGGAAGTCATGACCTTTCTCAACCTCACCGGCAGCAATTGTGCCGCGAAGGGCATAGAGGGTCGAGCGATCCCAGAAAGTTTCAGTGCCGGCCTGGGTCAGAAGGCCGTCATCAGTCCACAGACGCGGTGAGAACAGAGCCTCGATCGTACCTGTGGCACGTTCATTGATGCCGACAATCAGCGGCATGCAGATCCATGAGCGCAGTACATCGTTGCCGTCATAATACCGGTAACATTCATAACCCTCGACATTGGCGCCGAAGTGGTCGTTGATTGCCTTATGGAGTTTCTCGGCACGTTTTGCGTAGTCATTGAGCTGTTTTGAAGATATTCCGAGCTCTTTGCCGAGATATACGGCCGAGTTAAGGGCATCGTAATAAAGTGTCGAAGTGCAGAGGTTGGCGTCGCCTGAGGGGAAACGGTTCTCAAGCTCGTCGGAGTCAGACTTTACCACACCCTTTTCATTAAGCTGGCGGTTGCAGTACTCAAGACACCACTCAATGAGAGGCCAGAGTTCACGGGCCACCTGCTTGTCACCGCGGGCGAGTGCATAGCGCGCTGCTCCGTATGCGATCATAGCACCGTCGCCACGGTCCTTGGCACCTTGCCAGCTGCTTACGCCTTCCGATATGATCGAACTCGGCAGAGCCTTGTATTCGGGATTCATGTAACGGGCAAAGTGGCGGAACGCGTTTTCAGCCGATTCGTTTCCGATCTCGTAACCGAGATAAGGGAAGAACGGATTGATATACTCAGCCTGATCGTTGGCCCATACGGCAGCATAATATGCCTCACCGCCGGGACCGTGCATCAGACCGCCCTTGGTGTTGTAGATACTCTCGGCTCCACGCAGCTTGGCAAATGCAAACATGGTGTTGAGTACCGAATCAGGTGTCTCGAGTACAAGATTGCTCCACCACTCGTTGATAAGAGCACGTCGGCCGTCACGGTTGGCGTCATAATTCACACGTGCAGGTGCGGCCTCATTACTCTTACGGCCACTAAAGAGAGCCTTTACCTCAAGCGACTCACCGGGTTCCACCTTAAAGACACCGCTCTTGTCAAGGGTTCCCTCAACAATGTATGAGCCATATACTCCTGCATTCTCGGGAGTCACATAGCGGGTGCTCCACTCCGGTACACGGAGATTGATGGCATTGGGAAGGTTGTTGGTAAACGTGTATTCCTCGCAATAATACTGATTGTTGGGCGAAGGATAAAGCACTCGTGTGAGCGAAACGGCATTATCGACCTTCTTACGGCGCTGCACATGGCTGAAAGAACTGTTGACAGTCATCACGCCGTCAAATTTCACCGATGACACCTTTTCATCTGTAAGATTGAGATCATCGACTGTAATCAGGCCAGGGATATCGGTGTCAAAGCGCTGTTTCAGGTTGTTCTGGGTCTTGTTGGGCTTCATGCGGAGCATCGGGAACACAAGGCTGCGGTTGAGCTTAAACGCACCGGCATCGTCCACACCGTAGCGGAGTACTACCGACATTTTCTGGCCGCTCATCTCTACATGATCGGAATGAGCCTTGTCGCCCGGTTTGACAGTCCAGTTTATGGCGCCGTCCTCGCCGATAGTCCAGCGGTCGGCGGGGGTGGAAGCACCCACGCTCAGTGTGCAGAGCAGAAGGGCTGCCGAAATGAATTTCTTTATCATAGAGTATTGATTAATTGAACGAAGTGAATTTCTAAGAATAGTGATATCGTGGATCAGCGGCCTGAAGTAGCCTGCTGACGACTGTTGCCGGGATAAAGTTTGATGAGACGCACGCCGTGAGCAGGGATATCGGTGGTGAATTCCTGATCAGACTTTGCCACATCCTGCTGACGCCAGAGATCGCGCACGGTCTGCTCGCCACGTATTCCCACTGTCTTCCACTCTAATGTGGCCTTTGTCGGGTTCTCGCCGAGATTGAACAATCCTACCGCCATCGACCCGTCCTCAAGAGGCTTGGCATAGATGGTCACATCATCTTTCTGTGACACTACCATAGCAGGCTTTCCGAGGATATCCTGATTGACATCAATCACCTCATCATTGGTAAGCAGGCTGAGGGTGAAGTCATCGAGCTGAGCCATGTCACAGCCGATAAGAAGCGGAGCCGAGAGAAGCGACCACAGACTGATGTGGGTATACTGTTCGTCGGGTGTGAGACGGGTGTAATGGAGCTTGGGTCCCCAGCCAACCATACCGACAACGAGCATATCGGGATCAGGCCAGTGTCCCGGGCCCCAGTAAGGAGCCCACTTCGTCTGGCCGAAGCCGAGCGAGCGCATTCTGTCCCACGTGTCGCGGATGTCGCCGGTAGTACGCCAGCAGTTGGCCATCTCCTCAAACATGGGTGCGTCACCGTAGGGCGCGCTGTTTGAAAGGCTGTAGACAACATCGCGCGGATAGGCACGCAAAGCATCATGCATCTCCTTTACGTGAAAGTAATCATTGGGATTCCAGTCATATTTAAGATAATCGATCCCCCAGTCCATCCACTGTGCCACATCATTCTTGACAAATGAGTATTTACCGTGATGGTAGTTGACACCATGCTTGGTCTGTTTGGTCGGATCCACATAACGGTAGTTTTCGTTGGCATATTTGGCTACCCAGTCATAGGTTCCGTCGGCATTGTCGCAATAAGATCCAAGATGACCGGCATAGGTGCCGACCCACGGACCAGAGTAGATACCGATTTTGAGGCCCATATCGTGAATTTGATCAGCGAGTCCCTTCATATCAGGGAATTTGTCGTTGGTCATCACACCATTGTGTGCACCGCCGCGCAGACCTTGCCAGCCGTCGTCGATATTGATATATTGCCAGCCATGGTTGATAAGGCCTTTCTCGACCATCGCCTTAGCCGAGCTGAGCACCTTTTCCTGGCTCACGGCGTCACCCCAGCAGTTCCAACTGTTCCATCCCATCGGCGGAGTAAGGGCTATGCGGTCACCCACAACGATGCGCAGGTTGCGTTTTGCCTCACCCAGACGATTTTTTGCCGTGAGAGTCACCTCATAGACACCCTCTTTGGCGACTGTTCCGGTGATGCGTCCGCTTTTCGGATCAAGCGAAAGCCCTGCGGGAAGATTCTCCGCTCCGAAGGTCATCGGACGGTCACCGGTGGCGGCAACGGTGAAAAGGAATTGTGAATTGGGGCGCACACCGAACACCTTGGCACCATTGATGCGGGGCGTTGCGGCGGGAGCAGGGGTAAGTATGTATTTTTTGAGCGTGTCGAGGTCCTGCGCCTGAGGAGCAGCGCAGGCAAGACTTCCACAAAGCAACAAGGCGTGGATCAGTATGATAGATTTTTTCATAAACTTTGGAAATCTCGTAAGTTAAAGGTTATGTATTATATTGCCTCAAGACGGAGCACTGCACTGTCGAATTGTGCGGCAAGGCAGTTGTCGATACCGTTGTCCATCCACTCGCGTCCGCTGCGGGTAGTGGCGGCAAAGCGGGTATCGGCACCTTTCTCCACATTGACCTCACGGAGAACATAATTTTTCGCAGGGTCAAGGCCGTCGAGCTTTACAGTAGGAACTGCTCCGTCAGCAGTCTGATACAGATATACCACGACATTATTCTTGTCACGCGAAACATAGCTCAACGCAGCAAGAGGAGTCTCGTAGGGCGACACGAGGCGGTACAGGTCGCCGAACATCACCAGATCACGGATCTCATCCTTGTAGAGCTTAACGCCGTCAGCAAGCATGGCGCGCTCTTCAGGGGTAGCATTGTCAAGCGCAAGGTCGATACCGAAAGTTCCGCTGAGCGCCACATCGATAGCCATCTTAAGATGACGCTTGCCCATACGGGTCACATGAGCGGCGATCGTACTTGCAGGGAAGAAATGTCCGAAGCCCCACTGGATCTTGATGCGTCCGAGCGGATCGGTATTGTCGCTCGGCCAGAACGAATGGAAATAAGGCATCGCTCCGTAATCGACACGGCCGCCCCCGCCGGCACACAGCATGGCCATCACCCGGGGATAGCGTGATGCAAACCGGTCCATCAGACCATAGAGAGCCTTATTATAATCAACAAGCAGGTGGCTCTGGTCTTTAGGCGACAGGTAAGATGATCCGGGCTGAGTCACATAGCGGTTGCAATCCCACTTGACATAGGCGATGTCGGGGTTGGGGCCGAGGGTGTTGTCAAACACCTGCCATGCGTGTTGCTGGACCTCGGGACGGGTCAGGTCGAGTATCTCCTGATGACGGCCGAGTATGGGTTCGCGTTTCTGCTGGGTTATGATCCATTCGGGATGGGCTTTGTAAAGTGCGCTGTTAGGATTGACCATCTCGGGTTCAAGCCAGATACCGAACCCGATATTGCGCTTTGCAGCCTCGGCGGTCAGATACGACAGGCCGCGTGGCAGCTTCTTGGTAGATACCTGCCAGTCGCCGAGACCGTGCTTGTCATCATCGCGTGAATGTTCGCCGTTGCCAAACCATCCGTCATCCAGCAGGAAGAGTTCGGCACCTACTTCACGGGCTCCGTCAAACAGGCTCACGAGGCGATTTTCGTCAAAGTCGCAGTGAGTTGCCTCCCAGTTGTTGAGAAGTACCGGACGCACCTTATCGGCATCACGCACGGCATAGGTATTGGCCCAGCGGTGAAAGCGGCGTGAAGTATCGCCCTTGCCGTTGCGGCTGAAAGTCCACAGGATGGCGGGTGTGGTGAATGTATCACCGCGTTCAAGGTTATATTGCGCACCGAGCGGATTGATACCGGTTATCACACGCAGATTTTTATTCCAGTCCATATCAAATGCCATCTGGAAACTGCCTGACCAGCGGAGTGATGCTGCGTAGGTAGCCCCCTCCTTCTCGGATGCGGGTGCACCGCATGAGAGGATGAACGACGGAATTCGGTACTGGTGAGCGCGTATACCGAGCTTTGAGTCAAGTATCTTTATACCTTCGCCGAGACGCTCCTCTTCAAGGGTAGCCTCACGTTTGTAGCGTCCGTTGAACTGAGTGAGCCAGTATTCGCGGTCCTTGACGATAGGCGACGCCGAGGCATAGCGGTAGAGCGTCACTTTGCCGCCGCGCTCGTCATGACGGATATCGTTCCATATCTCCATCATTCCCGATTCATTGTAGCACTTTACATTGATGTCTACAAAGAAGTTATAGGCCGGATCACGCAGAGAGATAACAGTCTGTGTGATGTCGGGAGAGATTGTATCTGTCTTATGCTTCACATACTGAAGGTCGGTAGATGTGTTGCCGTCGGTATGTGTTGCCTGTAAAGCAGGTTCGGTAATCACTCCGTTGCCGTAGGGAGGATAAAATTCCATCTCACGGGCCGGAGTCTTTTCAGGAAGACTGACCTCATTTGCCGCATCGCCAAATCCGAGCTGATACAGACGGTTGTCCTCACCTACCATAAGTGTCAGTTTGAGATCATCGGCGGTCATTTCGATGATACGCGGGGTTGCAGCGGAGACAGTCATACATGACAGCAGAGCCGCGGCCATAGCTAAATATTTTTTCATTGCAAGAATCTTGATTATATTGTCATGAATTTCCAGGTAACTTTGCCCACATTGTCAGGCTTGCCACGCTCGGGTTTGGATATCGAGCCTTTCAGCTTACCGTCTTTTCCGCGCGTTACTTCTATATCGCGCCATGAGTAGTCACCTTTTTCATAGTCGAAGGTCTCGCCGTCATCGTCATACAGACGGTACTTTCCGTCAGCCTTACCATAATGGCGTATTTCCAGATTTACCTTTTCGCCGGCAGCCGGAGCATGGAGGCGAGCTTCCATCATCGGTATGATAGCACCATCCTTCACATATACCGGTATGCGCTCTAAACCCGGAGTAACGTCGATAGTACAGCCGTTGCCTACAAACTCTCCGGTATAGAAATCATACCAGTCACCGCGAGGCAACACGACTTTTCTTGAAGTCTGTCCGGTAAACATCGGGGCAACCAGCAGGTATTCACCGGCCATGTACTGATCCTTGATCTCTTTCGATACAGCCTCCAGATAAGGATTATCCTCAAGGTCAGCGTCGGTAAGAGTTGCCTTAGGAGTATCGGTTACCGAAAAACCGGGTTCAAGGTTCATGGCACGGAACGGGGGTATGCCGTCATAATGGTAACGAGCAAACTCGGTATACAAGTACGGCATCATCTGCATGCGCAGTGTGGCATATTCCTTCACATTGTCGGCCACTTCAGGGAATGACCAGGGTTTTGTTCCGCTTGACCATGCATTGATCATAGCCATCGGAGAGAATACTACCGACTGGAAACGGCGCAGCCACTCCTCGCCGGTCTTTGAACCACGCACCTCAGGTGTCCACAGCACACCGATGAAGCCTGAATTGATAAGCGCGGTTATAAAGTCCTGATGGCTGTAATAGTCGTTGTAGAGCACGTAGGGCATCGATGAAGCGCCGGCATTTGAGGCACGCACGAGGCCGTAGGTACGCTGGTTGCGGTCATGATAAAGGTCAGAGCTTGTACGCTGCACCCAGAGTCCGTAGGTCTGACGCATTTGCTCGGCCGACACTCCCGAAGGGAAAGTAGCCACATCGGGCCACAGATAGTAATCATATCCGTCAACCTCATCGATCTTGTAACCGCTCACGCCGATATTGATATGTTCACGGCTCAGCTTGTCATTCCAGATCTTACGGGCGCGGGCATCGGCAAGGTCAGGTACTATACCGCACCACACCGTATGGCTGCCGCTGAGAGGATACATCGCCTCGTAAATATCGGAACGGGGCGATACATACGGATTGGTCCACAGATTGATACGCACTTTCTTGTCAAGCATACGGTTGACAAATCCGGCAGGATCTGGATAACGTGTGGAGTCCCATTCGAATGTACAGGGATATGCGGCACTCTGCCAGCCGGGCTCCAGACCGATGAAGTCAAGAGGGAAACCGCGGCGTTCGAATTCGTCAGCCTCATCCTCCACCTGCTTCGCATCGTATAGCTTCTGCGTGCGCTGGGTGAAGCCCAGACCCCAGCGGGGAGGAAGTACTCCGCCTCCGCAGAAAAGATTGTAGCGGCGCACGGCATCCATCGGAGTAGGACCGGCAAAAAGATATATCTCTGTGCCCGGAGCCGGAACCACTACCGAAACCGCGTCGGAATAAGGGCGTGACGACCAGCTCTTGTCAGTATTACGGTCCTTGGCCTCGGGAGCCTCAGGACTATCTTTACGCGCTCCCGATCCGGCATATACCGTCATGTAGCGGGCTGAATTAATCAGCACGCCGTATCCGCGATTGGATACATAAAAAGGTACCGGAGCATGAGTGCGGCCATTATCCTTGCCTCCGTAGTGGTCGGCATGCAGCTGATGGATTTTACCACGCTGATGCACGCTCTGGAAGTTAAGGCCGAGGCCATATATCTGCTCTTTCTTTTTGAGCGGAATACGCAGACAGGTCTTGCCGTCGGTCATTTCCGACACTATTCCGTCGGCAATATCAGGACATGCAGCCTCCGGGAGACGTCCGAGACCGTCGGCATTCGGCTTACAGCCCGCCACCGAAAGCAGATCATATTTTTCCGGCTGGCCGACAACACCCTTCCAGACGCCTGGTGCCACCTCCTGCCAGTTGATTGCGGCATTGGCCCATGTCATTGCAACCAGACAAACTGCCGCTAATATGGTTCTTTTTATATTCATTTACTTTAGTGTGTAATAGTCGTTACTTATTGATTACCGCCGCAAAACCTCCGTTGGGAGCCACATTCACGGTAAGCTCTCCCTTAGAAGCCTTCATATCCTCGTAGTCAAACGAATTAATGTCACCGCCATCCTTGATGAGAGTGAATTTACGGCCGCGACACTCCTCCGGGAGCTTGAACGAGATTGTGCGTGCTTCATCTTTACCGCTGATGGCGCCTATATACCAAGTGTCACCCTTACGGCGCGCTATGACGGCGTAGTCAGAAGGATAGCCTGCGAGCAAACGGCTCTCATCCCATGCACACGGCACCTCCATAAGGAAGTGTCGGGGAGCATCCGGAAGTTCGCGGTATACCTCGGCACGATCGGCAAAGCACTGCAGGCCTGACTCGAATACAACAGCCAAAGCAAGCTGATGAGCCATCGAAGTGCGGCGTATGGCAGGTACACCCTGACGCACCTTATTTGAGAAGGTAACAGGGGTATAGTCCATTGAACCGACAACATTGCGTGTAAAAGGAATTGTCGCATTGTGCTCGGCGGCACGTTCGCAACGCTCCTGGCGGCCAAGGGTCTCGGCTCCGCGTATCGCTTCGGTTGTCATCAGATTAGGATAGGTACGTTCAAATCCTCGGGGCAGTGTGGCTCCGTGCAAGTCAACCATCAGGTGATTATCGGCGGCATCCTTGAGTATCTGCGGATAAAGAGCTACAATACGCTGCTTATCGGTGTCAAAGAAGTCAACTTTGATACCCTTTACACCCATTTTGCTGATGCGCTCCATCTCGGCGCGACGTAATTTGGGATCAGACATAAGTCTGTTCTTCGGATTGGGATCGTTGTCACGGCCTGCACCTGAATGATACCACAGCCAGATACCCACACCGTTCTTGTTGGCATAGTCAACTACACCCTCGACACCTTCGCCGTCCATACCGGGCCAACCGGCGTCGATAAGCGAGTATTCCCAGCCCATATCCTTACAGAAGTCCACATACTTGATCTGGGCGTCATATTTACGTGCGGTACCACCGTTGTACCACCAGCTCCATGCGCATCGTCCGGGATTGATCCAGTCGGTATCCTCTACCAGCGAAGGATAATTGAGGTGGCTAACCATCTGATTGGTGAAAATATCATTCAGGTCATCACCCACCATTATCACTCGCCATGGAGTGTACCAGGGACGGCTTGACTTTGGCAGCGGATCATCATCGATAACCGGCTCGTCGGCCTCCGGGAAACGTATGCGGTAACAACCACCCTTTCCTGAATTATCGACATGAGTGGCAGGATATGTGCCGTCAAGCTGCGCTTCGGTTATCATGAGCCACTTATTGTCAGAGCTGTTAAAGAGCATCGGGAATGCCCATCCGCGGTCATGTCCCGGGAGTGAGTTAACCGCCACACCGTTTTTGCTGTACTGCTCGTAGCTCGGTTTGTGACGTTCATTCCAGTCATAGGGATGTATCCATGCTTTACCCCCTACAGGTACTGAAAATTCAGTAAGTTCGGCAGCGATGGTATCAGTCTTTTTTGTATCGTCGTTAAGTCGGTAGCGGAATGCCACTCCGTCATCGTAAGCACGTACAATCAGGTCGTAGCGGGTATAATCGGGACAGATAAGGCAATACACCGTTTCCTCACAGTGGTCACATGTGGAAAGCTTCTTGCCGGCTTTGAGAGTATACGGATCATTGATGCTCTTATGAACCGTACCTATCACCCTCACGCCCTTGCCTATGTCACGGCCGTTTTTGAACATACCGAGCTGCGAAGGGTTGATTACCGTATTTCCGTCAAGTGTCACCATATACTGCAATTGACCTTCAGGACTTATCTCGGTGACAAATGCCACGCGTGAGTCGGGAGAGGCTGTTGACCAACATTCAGCATTGACCTCCAGTGAGCCGGCCACCATCATGGCGGCGCCAAGCATATATATTGAAAGCGCTTTCATCATTTGTAAATTTCGATATCACCATCCTCACAGATTATCTCGGGACGTGCATCAGGGGTTTTCAATTCAAAGTTAACGTTTCTCAGCTTCAGGCCGCGCACGTGACGGGCCCACACACCGTAAGCAGGTATCTTCGGACCAAATGTCTTGACTTCCGGATATTGATCAACAGCTTCAGGAACCACTACGAGAGCATCCTCGGGAGTACCGCCGCCGATAAGACGGATATTGATATTCTCCAGGGTAAGACCGGTGATATAGTGGCCGGGTATGCCGGTGATCAGTATACCGGACGGCGGTTTAAGCTGTGCGTTGTCAGCAGCTATGGCATTGACATTACGTATGGTGACATTCTCAAATGTACCAATGGGCTGCTTGGTATCCTCTTTCTTGCGGAACACGCTCAGGCGGGCGCCAAGACGGAACAGCATCGGAGTGCGCACATTGTCCATCGTAACATCCGAGATAACCACGTTGCGCAGATTGGCACCGTCAACCGAAAACAGCTTTATACCTCCGTTTTTGGTGTCATAGATATGGCAATTGCTGATATTGATATCCTCAAAGGCCGCCATTGACTCAGTGCCCATCTTTATGCCGGCCTGATTGGACTTCAGGCGCATATTGTTAACTACAATGTCACTGCAGGGACGGCTGCTTGATGTAGTCTTGAAGCACAGTGCATCATCACCGCTCACGATATCACAGTCACTGATGCGTACATGGCGGCAACCGTCGATATTGATACCGTCATTGTGGGCAACTCCGAAACTGCGTATGGTGACATTGCTGATATTGACATTCTCACATCCGAAATAGTGGGAGGTCCATGCTCCGGCATATTTCAGGGTGACTCCCTGTACAGTGACGCCGTTGCAACGCACCCAGCGGAGGAGGAAGGGACGCATGCCCCAGCGCTGTCCTTCAGGGCGGGTATCTTCAGCTATGTGGCGTTCTTTAAGTGCCGATCCCTGACCGTCGATTGTACCCTCACCGGTCAGCGAGACATTGTGGGCATCCACAGCGACAAGCAAAGCCCATCCTACATCGATACCGAGGCCTTCGGTAAAGGGATCCAGATTGCTGTAGGCCTTATAGTCGGTGGTACCGAGAATTATTGCATCCTTTTCCAGATGAAGATTGATATTGTCTTTCAGTTCTATCGTAGCCGACAGATAAGTACCGGCAGGAACGATCACTGTACCGCCGCCGGCGCGTGAGCAGGCATTGATGGCTTTCTGGATGGCAGGGCCGTCAAAGTGCTTGCCATTGCCACGGGCGCCGTATTTGCGCACATTGTAGGTTGCCGGCGCTGCCATGGCTGCCGCTGCCGTCATGGCAAAGAGCAGGAGGAATGATAAGATACGTCGGGTCATGGGTTTAACGGTTTTCAGTTACTAATGCGATCTTGCTGATACGGTTGCCACGGCGTCCAGGCATCTCAAGCTGAAGCGAGTGCTTGCCGGCAGTAAGCTCAACGGGGAAATAATAGTCACGGCTCTGGCGTCCTGCGGTCGACAGCCATCCGAAGTTTTCAGTAACTTTCTCACCGTCGATAAAGATATAGGCAGGAGCAGGATCAGTACCTGCATACGTGGCGCAGAGATAGTAACGGCCTGTCTTGGGCACGTCAATCTGCCAGGTAGCTATGTTGCGGGCCTTGCTGCGTTCACCTGACAATGCGATCTCGCCTTTATCGTTAAGGATGAATGTGCCCTCGATAGCGGCGTCGGAAGCCTTATATTCCTTTACGGGACTGATGCTCCGGACTACCACCTGCTGACGTGTCGTGCGCTTGTCGGCATCAGTCGCAGCCAGCTCATAACGGGTGGTTTTCTTAACCGGGAACTCACTCACGCCCTTTGCATCGACCTTCTTGCCGTTAAGGGTGACATTGGCGGCATTGGAAGTATTCCAGCTGAGATTAACCTTACCACCGGCCGGAACATACAGATTGTCGGCATAGAATGTCTCGATTGCACCTCGGTTGGCATCCAGCGGCACGCGATAAAGCTCAATACCGTTGCCGGTTCCGAGATTACGGCTGTACTGGCGGTCATCAGGATTGTTCCAGTGCTCGTGGACACCGAGGCTACCCTCGGCAGCTCCCTGATAATGTATTCCCGAAGGTGGATTACCTATGTTGGCGGCCTCATGCATGAAGTTGTCGGCATTGGCCGCAAGAGGAAGTTCTGAGTTTATGAAGTCAAGCACAACACTCTCGATGGCTACCTGGTCATTGGAAGCGAGGAAGCTTGAAGTCCAGCCGTCATTGAACGGAGCGCGCTTGAAACGTATTGCCTGACCGTTGTGCTTGGGATTGACATACATGCCGTCGACGATATACAGCACGGTATTTCCGCCGATACGCTCATGGGCCATAAGATCCACGATGCAGTTGTAGGATCCCATGCCGCGTTTTGCCGACCAGTCACGGATTGAATAATGCAACGGCGGCACGTTGGCTATCGAACCGAACTGATTCTTACCTGTTGCGGTGATACCGGTCTGTCCGGCACCGTCACGCCATTTGTCGGTGGGCTGCGAGTGACGCTTGAGAAGCGCCATGTTGATCATATAATCGGCCTCGTAAGCAGCGCGGGCAAGACTGCGTGCTCCCGGATCGGTGATTTCACTTGAATAAGTGATGACATCGGGAACAAAGCCACCCCAGTTCTGATACACTACTCCGGGATATACCGGCTCGACATAAGTGTAGACAGCCGAGATGCCGCGGCGCTGTGCGTCATAGATAGTGATGCACTCCTGGGGCACACCCATTACATCGACAAGCTGATGAAGCAACGCCATCACTGACTGCGGTGTCGCGTCAATGATATTGGAACCTCCGTTGTCGTTAAGATTGATCTTTATAGCGATTTTCTCACCGGGCTTGTAGCCTCTGGCTCCCCTGCCCTTTTTCTCATTAAAAGTCGAGAACAGTTGCTGCCACGCATCCTTCACGTTGTCTTTTTCAGTAAGAGCTATCACAACACCGTCCATCATGTCATTGACACGTGTCTGGCTGTTGTTGTCGGGATCGGAATACAGACCGTGCTTGCCGTCCCATGCGGCAGCCTTGGGATCATAGGCCCATGCCACGCGTCCCGGATGTATACCGCGTGCGATACCCATAGGTGTGTTCGGTGCATCGATCGGGACAAACTGACCCATATCAGTGTCACGGTCATCCTGTACCGGATTCTGGGCATTCATGCCTGCACTGCCGAGTGCAAGGCATAAAGAAAGAAGTCCATAGCGCGACCTGTTGGCTAAATTACGATAGATGTCAAGTATATTTTCCATGCTGGTCTTGATTTAATGATTGTTATTTTTACCGATACAAAGATACTTCGTGATTTCCCAACAAGTTAGCACTATTATTCCAAATACTTGTAGAATTATATCTACGATTTATACACAAAAATAACAAAAAGGCGCAAACACTTGCATCTCAACGATGTAGTGCTTGCGCCAATATTTACAACGGATTTTTTCAGGGCTTTTTCACGTATCTGAGCTCGATTCCGTCGCCTGTGCCAAGATTACGGGTGTACTGCTTGTCAAGGGGATTGTTCCAATGCTCAAGCACACCGAGACTCATCAGGCCCGTACCGTCACGCTCCGGATCATAGAATGTACCTGACAGCGGATCATCAGCCATAGCGGCTTCTACAAGATACATGTCGCAGTACTCGACATCGGCCATGGTGGGGAATTCCGATGACAGGAAGTCTATGCCGACGGCATCAATCGCAACACCATCCTGCGAGGCAAGAAGAGAGCAAGGCCACTCACCGTAGAAGGGTGCCATGCGCCATGGACCCGAAGGAGCACCGTTTACATTTTTGGAACCATACAGACCGTCGATCAGAAACAGCATGGTCTTTTCGCCAAGATCCTTGTGTCCCATATAGTCGGTGAAAGTCATGAAACGCGGACGACCCGTGCGGTCCTGATTGAAATTGTTGTGCTGGTTCTTGCGGAAATTACGGTGAATGTCGGTTGCGCCATACCAGTTCTTGGCACAGAGAGTCACTCCCTGTCCTCCATGCCCTTTCAGCAGGGCCATGTTGATGAGATAGTCAGCCTCGATAGCGCTGTTTGACAGTCCGCGGGCCAGCTTGCCGTTATCCTGTGAATACGGGATGGCATCATCGGTATAAGTGGCTTTCGTACGGCCCGATGTTCCCTCGTTGTCCACATAGATCACGTTAGGAAACTCGGCATGACACTTGTTGAACAGCGCATCGGTCATAAAGCGGCTGGCATCAAAGAAAGTGATGCACTCCTGAGGCACTCCCCCTTCATTAACCAGACTGCGCAGCAGCGAGAGGGCAAGATGAGGCGACGCGTTGAGCTGCTCATTGTCGGCATACTCGAATGTATTGTTCAGATTGAGTTTGACCGCAACTTTCTGACCGCGCTTGTAACCCTTGGCCTTGCCATGATGACGCTTGTTGAAATCCTTGAACAGAGCCTCCCATGCTTTCTTCTGATCCTTGGCTCCGGTAAGCTCGACGATAGCGGTGGCTACCATCCAGTCGGCATCATCCTGATTGTTCCACTGATCCTCATACCAGCGGCCTTCACCTTTCTGCCACTTGGCGGCACCGGGAGCATGAGTCCAAACCACACGACCGGGATTGATACCGCGAGGAGTTCCCACGGGATGATTCTTACCCCAGGCAAGACGCGGTGTCTGATAATTGGGACGCACTTCCTTGATCAGCTCAAGATCGGTGATACCGGGAGCCACGTCAATATTAGTGATGGATGCACCGGCCACATCATCAAGATAAATGGCATGACGGCCGTCAGGGCGCTCCGACTTTATGCGGCAGTTGTCCATCGTCAGACCATCCACATGGCGGAACCAGTAGCCAAACGAAGGCTGCACCTTCAGGTCACCGACATTATATCGTCCCACTCCGATCTCGGGAGGATAAGCCTCGGCATCGGCGCTGTCATGTCCGCCCTTCACCGTGAGGTCAACGTCGGTAAAATTCACGTTGGTGATATAACCGGTATGACGTCCGTCAGGAAGCATGAAAGTGAGACCCCCCTCGACATTTTCCGAATCCGGAAGCTTGAAACCGGCTATGATCGGAGTCGCCTCATTCTGGCTGCCGTCATACGGGGTCCAGCGATCTTTTTTGCGGAATGAGCTGCCTCCGTAGACCTCGTCGATATCCACGCCGTTGATATAGATATTCTCGACACGGCCGATATTGGAATTGGTCACGAGAAGTTCCTTGCGCTGGGCCCCGTTTTCAGTAAACGTGAACATCTCCACATCGGCACCGAGCACACGGCCACGGTTGGATATCGAGATAAAGAACGGCGCACGTGTACGCTTCATTACCGAGCGGTGATGAAGTGGTCCGGTCTTGCCGCTGTTAAGATATACATTCTTCACATGGGCGCCGTCGTTGGTAGAGATTGAAAATCCGGCTTTGTTGGCACCGAGTACATAGATGTTGTCGACATAGAGATCCTGAATGTCATCAGCTGTCTCCGAACCGATCTGAAACAGGTTGCAATTGGTGTCGCCGACGATATTTCTTACCATGTAGTTACGCGCCGGACGTGTAAATCCGAGTGAACAGTCCGAACCCGGCTTTACAATGTCATCAGAGCTTACTTTGGAATATATATTGCGCACTTTAACATCATTGCAAGCCATGAAATCATAGATATCACGCGCATTTGATGTATTGTAGTTGCCAAAATATGTGTCATGTACGTATATTCCGTCGGTACCGGTGGCCAGCAGCACGAAGTGGCCGCCTTGATCTATGTGGAGCATTGAATCGCGGTCAAAAGCCTTCCGGTCGCCATCGATATAGTACGGTTCATCAGCAACTTCATCATACCACATGTCAAGATCATTCTCGGGACCGCCGATCTCTATGTTGCGGCACAGCTTGAATGTAAACATTTTGTCGGAACGCTTGTCGGGGGCGTTATTCATCACTTTATCGCCCGTCACAAGATTACCGTTGCCGGTGATACGTCCGCGACCTACTATCTTGACATTCTCGATGCGCTCTCCATGGAACATGCTGTTATGGAAATACGTGTGACCCACATCCTGCTTGGTCATATAATTCTCGGGATCGCTGTAAGGACGGGGATCGGTAGGCGACAGACCGGAACGATAGTCGCGGTCGCTGAACCATGTCAACTCCGGAGCATCACCGCCGGGAAGTGCCTTGATGACGGCGCCGCTGTCAACAAGCAGCCATACATTGCTCTTCAGGTGAACAGTACGCACCGGATAATCGCCGGCGGGAAACAGCAGTGTGCCACCGCCGATTGAAGCGGCAAAGTCTATAGCCTTGTTTATAGCCTCAGTGTCATCGGTAGTTCCGTCACCGGCCACGCCGTGATCCTTGACATTAATCTTTCCGGAATGATACCACACTACGTTTGAGTCACCTTTACGCGGGCCACGGAGAGTACGCAGTTTGAACGCATACAGTCGGTTAGGTTCCAGACGGTTGACTCCGATACGGCCATCCTCGACATCGGCACGGTGAACACTCCATGTGGCACCGCGGTCATCCGATATCATCAGCTGCATGTCTTCAGTATTGCCGGTGGGAGTCCATGACAAAGTAGTCCAGCTGAAATCCTGGTTGTCACGATAGCCGCTCCGGGTATCGGGTTCACGCTGCAGGTCGGAGATTACCGCAGAAGCTTTTATATCAGCCTTTGCGATATCGCTTGCCAATGCCTCAGGCTCTGACACGGTATAACGCGCACCGATGGTATAGTCACCGGGGCGCGACACGCGTATCCCCTTGAGCACCATCCTTACGTCAGGCCCGTTGTCGGGACGCAAGTCAAGACCGGCGAGCTTTATGATTTTACACGGTTTTCCATTCACGGTAGCGTTGGTCACACTACCCTCGCCCACTTTCGAATAAGAGTAAT
>CAZIPQ010000003.1:0-26087 GCA_964541165.1 uncultured Muribaculum sp. | reverse complement strand
ACTTTACGCAATGCCACGGGATATGACCGCGTAACTCGTCCGCGGGCATCAAGCTGCTGCAGACGGTCACCCTTTTCAGGATATCCTTTATCCTTAACCTGACCTTTTGCATCCACAAGGCGCCAGTTGCCGCCTGACATTCCGTTTATCAGCCGGTCAACATCCGGGCGAGTTGACACAAGGCCTTCTCCCTTAGGGGTGTCTACCGAATAGCGATAGGTGGTTCCGTTGGCTACGACAAGTGAATCACCAGCCAGCCACCAGGAATTATCGGCCATGACACTGCCGGCGGTAAACCACAGCGCGGCAGCAGTCATAAATAATTTATAGTTCATAAGTCTTACCTTTTTCAGTATCAATATCAATTACATAAGTCGGCTTAAGATCAAGCGCGGCATGAGGCGCATCAGTATTGTCAACAACGGGGACAGAAGCCGGGACATACATAAGCCGGTTGGGATTTTCACCGTCAGCCGCCTTACCCTTGAGCGGAGTGAATGACCGTACACGACAGTTGCCGCCAAGTGTGGATGTGATTTTGGCATTGGTCAGTTTTCCGTCTTTCCAGTCCATATCGACAATAAATCCGCCACGGGCACGCAGTCCGCGCACCGACCCCGTAGACCATTTGTCAGGAAGGGCGGGCAGCAGGAACAATTCTCCGCCGTGGCTCTGGAGCAGCATTTCAGTAATACCGGCAGTACCGCCGAAGTTTCCGTCAATCTGGAACGGCGGATGCGCGTCAAACATATTGGCATACGTACCGCCACCCTTGGTCGAGGTCTCGGTTACGTCGACATAGTTCAATCCGTTGCGGAGCATACGGTAAGCATGGTTCCCATCTTCAAGGCGCGCCCAGAAATTGATTTTCCAAGCCATCGACCAGCCGGTACCGCCGTCACCGCGCATCTCAAGGGTGCGTTTGCATGCCTCGGCAAGACGCTTGTCTCGGCGCGGCAATATCTGCTTTGACGGATGAAGGGCAAACAGATGTGAGGCATGACGATGTTCCGGATCCTGATCTTCAAAATCAAGATGCCATTCCTGAAGCTGACCCTGTGAACCTATGTGGGCCGGATAAAGACGGTTCAGCATGTCACTCACCTGAGCGGTAAGATCAGTCTCGCCGAGGATTTCCGAGGCCTGCAGATAGTTGTTGAACAGATCACGTATTATGGCCATATCCATAGCGGTTGCCTTGGCAACTTCACCCTCTTTGCGTGATCCGTCGGCAGCAATATAGATAAACCGGTTTTCAGGTGAGGTTGAAGGATTGGTCACCAGATAGTCACCGTCGTCAACGAGCCATTGCATCATAAACTTCACGGCACCCTTCATAAGCGGATAAGCCTTTTCACGCAAATATGCCTCATCGCCGTTATAGGCATAGTGATCCCACAGATGCTGACAGAACCACGCACCGGCCATAGGCCAGCATGACCAGCGGGGAGCGCCTTTCGGATCGGCGTCATAGCCTCCGGTAGGCGAAGTCTGGGCCCATGCATCTGAATTGTGGTGAGCCAGCCATCCATCGTTTATGCCATAGTTGACTGCAGCAGTGACCGCACCGTTTTCGGCAAGTGCACCGATAAAGTCACCGAGCGGAGTGAAACACTCGGTAAGACCGGTCATCTCCACAGGCCAGTAATTCATCTCGGTATTGATGTTGACCGTATAATTCGAACCCCACTGAGGCTGTACATGACGGTTCCATATACCCTGAAGGTTGGAGGGCAGTCCACCGGCACGTGACGAAGCGATTGTCAGGTAACGGCCATACTGATAGTAAAGCTCCACAAGCTGCTGGTCGCTGTCATCCGTGGCAAACCGGCGCAGGCGCTCATTGGTAGGAAGAGCGGAGGCAGCCGACGGAGTCCCGTCGCCAAGCGTGAGCGTCACGCGGTCAAACAGTGCCTTATAGTCCTGCACATGAGCGGCAAGCAGTGCCGTGTAGCTTTTAGCCGCAACTTTTTTGAGTATTTCATCCACCCGTTGTTGGGGAGTGACTCCGCTTGTACCCGGCATCACGGTAGGACCCTCATAGTCGGTAGCGGCTGTCAGGATCAGCGTTGCCTCATCAGCTCCGCGCAATGACAATACAGAGTCAGCGGCATTCACATTACCTCCCTTGCTCCGAAGCTCCATGCAGGTGGCGAAATTCATTCCTTTCTTTCCCTCCGGATCATATACCACCTGGTTGGGATCATAATCGCGGTTGGCCACGTATGACGGAGCCTTTCCGTTGAGCCAAAGCACATTACTGCCGGCAGTGGTAAATGAGTGACGCAGTGGACTTGTCAGACTCATATCGGCATTGACCGCACCTGCCTTGTCAGCGGTGATATGCACCACCATCACCTGATCAGGATAAGATATAAATGTGGTACGTACAAAATTGACGCCATCAGCCACGTAGGTTACAGTCGAAACGGCATCTGACAGATCAAGTGAACGGCGAAGTCCTGACGGCTGCCCTGAATTGAGCATGTTGACATGCAGGTCGGCAAGCGGAAGATAACGGGCCGAATACGGACCCTGACAATTGTCTTTCCACAACTGGCGGGCAAGAGCATAGTCACCGGCATTGACAGCCGCACGTATATCGGCAATGGCAGTCTTGGCCTTAGGGTTATTACGGTCATGAGGACCGCCTGACCACAGGGTCTCCTCGTTGAGCTGATATACTTCGTTAAGCGGATTGCCAAACACCATGGCTCCGAGACGTCCGTTGCCGAGCGGAAGAGCCTCCTCCCACTTCGCGGCGGGAGCGTCATACCACAACTGCATTTCGGCCGAGGCCATAGCAGTGGCGGCGCCACTCAATGTGATTAGCGCCGCCGTCATTGTATTTCTTATCAATCTGTTCATGATGTCAGTCGGCATCAACAATTTTAAATACTTTATCCTTATTTGACTGGAGTTTCTCCACCGGGAGTTTCTCTTTCAGGTCAAGTCTTATGACCGTAGCCACCGGATCAGGAAGCTCATCGGGAAGCTCGATCACTGTGTTGCCCTTGCGGGATGACATCTTGAGGCTGGATCCATCAGCAAGCAGAGTGGCTTTGCGGCCGGTAAACTTACCGTCAAGACGAAGCTTGCCATCGGCCGGTCTGTCATACACACATAGATACAATATGGAATTCTTCTTATCGTCACGAAGTGTGATAACACCCCAGTCAGCGGTCATGTTGCTGCGGCGGGTATTGTAGATGGCCTCACCGTTGGTGGCAAGCCAGCGGCCTGTCTCGGCAAGACATTTGCGTGCCGGCTCGGGGATGTTACCCAGCCCGTCAGGACCGACATTAAGCAGGTAGTTTCCTCCAAGAGAAGCGATGAGCGCGAGATTACGGATATTTTCGGCTCCGGTTTTCCAGGCTTCATCCCAGCTTTTGTAGCCCCATGAACTACCGATATTCATACAAGTCTCCCAATACACGCCCTTCACGTCCTCAGCCTTGGGAATACGTCCTTCGGGAGTCTTGTAGTCACCGGGGAAGTCGGGACGCTTCAGTCGGTCGTTAAGGATTATATGCGGATATGGTTCCAAAGCCTTCATCACATCCTCGGCCTGCTCCTTGGTTATCTGCTGGGGAGTATCGAAGAATATCGAGCCGATCTCATCGCCGTAACGGTCAAGAAGCTCCTTGATCTGAGGCAATGCCACGCTGTAAAAATAGTCGTTAAACGAGCGGGAGGTCTGCAATGCGTCCCATGATCCGCGGTGGGCGGCGGTATATGCGTCAATCTCAAGCGAGTCACGGTTGGCCCAGCCCTCTTTCATCTCCTTGCGTGCGGTAGCACCGCCAGCATTACACCAGTCCTGCGACTGCGAGTAGTAGAAACACGGACGTATGCCGTACTTGCGGCATGCCTGCACCACCTCGTCAACTATATCGCGCTGATAAGGGGTATAATCGACGATATTGAAGTTGCTTGCATCGCTCTTGAACATTGCGAAGCCGTCATGATGCTTGGTGGTAAGGGCGAGATATTTCATACCGGCGTCACGGGCCATGGCCACAAGACTGTCGGCACAGAAATCAACCGGATTGAAGGTCGATGCCTTGGCACGGTATTCACGCACCGGTATCTTACAGCGGTTCATAATCCACTCGGCACCACCGCGGCGCTGTTTCTCTCCGTTATAGACACCTCCATATAGACAGTATGGCCCCCAGTGGACAAACATACCGTATTTGGCATCCTGCCACCATTCCATTTTCTCTTCCTGGCTTGCCGGCGCTTTGGTCTCTCCAAAGGCACCTGACATTACACTCAGTCCAAGTACAAGCGATATTATACGTTTCATGTGGTTTTATTTAATCAGATTGGTTAAGTCAGCGTTGCGACGCGCCATCAGCTGCGCCATGTAAAGTGAACGGGGAAATACATTGGTCTCACCCTCGCCTTCCCATACACCGTCGGGACGGTCGGCAAACACGCCGTTGCCATGTTCACCTTTGGTTCCGATACTGTAATTCTTACCTGAGGCCCAGGGGCTTTGCACGGATGCACGGCGCACCTTGCAGTTCCACAGCACCTGTGTTACTCCGGCCCATCCGTGACCGCTTCCCATCTTGCCGCGGTCCTGCACATTGATCTCACCGTCAGTGACGATATTATCGTAGAGTGTGCCTGAAGCCCAGCGGTGATGAGGCCCGGCATCAGCATAGGTCTGGGTAGCGGTACAGTTATAGAATACATTCGGGCCGCACACCTGGGAACCGGTGACATAATCATGGCGTCCCTCACGGCAATGACAGTTCATAAACAGATTTTGCTGACCGATGTTGTTAAACGAGTAGCGCAGGCCGCCGGTGATGACCGACTTAGGATCGAGACAGCGACAATTGCGCACGGTAACATTCTTGGCGTTGCGCTCACAGCTCACACAGGAGTATCCCATGTAATGTGAGGTTATATTGTCAACCCAGCAATCCTCGGCCTTGTCGATCTGGACTCCGATCCAGCCATGACTTGTGTCCTCATAGTCGTTAAAGTCTGATTCCAGGCAGAGATCGCTCACGCCAACTTCCGAGATACGTCCGTCAAAGGTATATTTATAGACATCGCCACCGCCATATTTGGATGACATCTGCATCACGATAGGATTATCGATATATACCTTATTCCCGATTACATCGGTGATCTCACGCTCGTATGCGAGATTATACTCACGGGGTGTCCACTGGCGTGTTCCCTTACGCTCCACGATGCGGTCCATCCATATATCGTGGATCCACTCCTGTGTACCGGGACGATATACTATCACACGGTCTCCCGGACGGAAGCCGGAAGCATCGGATACTGTAAGGCAGTGTGTACCGGTGGGAACAAACTCATCGGTAATGCTGACACGGCTACCGGCAATCTCCTCGGGGCGACCTGTTCCTGAAACACGTATCAACGGATAGCGCTCGCGTGATGTGGCACGTAACCGGGTCTCATCGGCATTGCTACCCTCACCGCGGAGAACCACACCCGAGGTATTTATGTCAATGGTCTTGGACACAGGATAAAAGCCGCGTCTCAGCAATACCACGCCGCGATGGCCTGTCGCATCAGGCTTCATGGCCGATACCTTGTCAATCGCCTTCTGGATATTGGCCCAGTTGTCACCCTTGACAGGCTCTACGACAACAGTTACCGCAAATACAGGTATGCTCACATCACCGTGATGATATCCCACACGGCTAAAATCAGGGATTGTGTTACCCTCCTCATCCGGGAAATACTTCAACTCTCCGGCCTCGGTAATCCTGACCAGCGATGACTGCCATGGAGCAGGCATTTTGGTCTGGGCACCTGACTTAACTCCGGTAAAGAGAAGGGCAAGCGCACAAAGTGCAGCAATTTTGTGAATTTGCATGGTAAAGGTCTTTATGTGATTACTTGCCTGTGTTCTTATCGCCAAGTTTATCTTTCTCCATTATCACCGCGGCCCAGAGTACTCCGCCGACAGCCTCCTTCGCGTTAAGGATCTTGTCGATTGTCACATAGGTAACAAAGTCTTTCTTAATGGAGACGCCGTCGCAGGCTCCTATGACATCAAGCAGACCGTTCTTGTTGACGCGGACAAACGGGAACAATGCCTCATAACCGCGCTTGGCAACCGGGCCATATTCCTTTTCTTTCAGCAGTCCGAGGTCAATGCCACGCTGGATTGAATAGACAAACATTCCGGTACCTGACGGATCTATGAAGTTAAGCGGATTGCTGCCCTTGTCGACCACCATCCACCATCCTCCGGTGTTGGGATCCTGCCACTGCTTAAGGCCGGCAGCCATCTTGCGGTAAATGGCAAGAATATTATTGTATTCAGGGTGATCCTTCGGCAATACGGCAAGCAGTTCGGGTACTACAAGCGAATACCATCCCATACCCTCGCTCCACACTTCGGGAGAGAGTCCGGTCTCATTATCAGCCCACTCAGCTTTCTCCGGCTCGGTAGTCCAGGCGTGGAGCAAAAGGCCGTCGGGACGCTGAAGATGTTTCGCGGCTGCCTTTATATTGCGGCATGCAGTATCGAAACAGAAGTCGGCCTCACCTACATGCTCGGCACAACGAATAAGGAACATCTGCATCATGAACACACCATCGATCCACATATTTGGCGATTTGTTACCGTGCCAGAACTGGCCATCGGTCGACGGATAGGTCTTCACGCCCTCCAGTATCTGCAACGCGGCTTTCTTATAGCGCTCGTCACCGGTGCGGGCATACAATGTACAGAATGCCGATCCGGTCATGAAGTTGTCAAGGTTGGTAAGTGGACCGCCTTTGTAATTACCCTCGTCATCGACAAAGTTATCAATATACTTTTTCATGTAGGCGGTATACGCATCATCACCGGTAGTACGACCAAGACGATCCATGGCATCAAATATATAGCCCTGTACATAGGTGTAATCCTTCCAGTAGGCTGTGCGGTAGTCGGGATAACGGGCCACTATGGTACGAGCCAACGGGAGCGCGAGTGTTGACGGAGCGTCGCCGGGGGCATACTCAAGGCGTGCGTTCGGATCACCTTGCGAAGTGGTACGGCGTGTACGCGTTGAAACCTCCTGAGTGACACGCATGGTCACGTTATTGGCATCGGTAGTATAGCCGGTTGTCACGTATTTGGTCTGTGCAACCATATCAGGCACAGCTGAAATAGCAAGCGCCATTATTGCAGGGAATATATATTTACGCATAGTATAATTGGTTTATTAAATACAAATCAAAGCCATATCAGCGGATTGCGCACGGGAAGATTTCGTATCACCTCGTCATTGGTGGGGAAATGCTCCTGAGATGCCCAGGTGGAAAGCAGGTCTTCATCGCCCCATTCCGACCAGGCAAACAGCATGGCAGGATGGGCAACGGGCCACTCCTCCCAATACATCACATCATGCTCATAAGGCCAGCTGTCCTTATTGTCGATATAAGGCTGCATGAACTCAATCGCCTTACGCATGCACTTTCCGTCGGGAGTCGTGTAATTCCACAAGTCATCTTTGTCAGTTGACAGGATCTGGCATAAAGTCGCCATGGCATCGAGATTGAACAGCGAGTAGCCGTAAGGCTTTGTGCGGCCTATCTCGCGGGGGAACGAACCGTCAAGTGCCATCTGGTTTACGAGAAATATATTTTTGAAGCGGTCGGCACACTTTTCCATCCACTCCTTGTCTCCGACATATTTTGCGAATATCGCAGCCTGCATGGCCCAGCATGTACCGTGATTGTTGGTGGCATTCATTTCGTCAATACCATTCGGATCATTGGTCAGCCATGCAAGATACTCGCGCGTCCACTGCTTGGATCCTGCGGCAATATCAGCCGGCAGCACTCCCATCTGCTCAAGTTTTATCAGGGACTGTATCACCTCGATAAGCTGTATGGTATCGATAATACCGATTCCGCGTCCGGTGGTGATGCCTTTAATAGCCTGAGCATATTTGAGGTTGGGGTTCATGCGGGTATTCTCGTCAATCATCCAGGCACGCACATGCTTCATTATAGGCTCCAGATATTTGTCATCGCCGGTAAGAAGATAGGCAGATGTAAGATTGCCGACAATATTGCTGAAGCGTATCATGGCATGACGGTGATGCACAAAATTTTCAGGATTTGTACATCCGTCACGGCGCACATACGGGCCATCGGGATTAAGCGAGTCGGGCCACCAGTAGTCACCTTCGGAATAAAAGTCATGCAGACCGCCGGCACTACGCTCAGCCACATACGAGGTGACGGTGACAGGCTCGGCCATCATATCGACCTCAGCACGCTTAAGGATAGTCTCAGCGAGAGGAGAGGTAACCTCCTCAGGCAGTTTCTGACGTTTGCAGCATGCAAGACCGATAAAAATGCCAACTATAGCGAGTGAAATATAAAACTTGGTCATGGCGTCAATCAATTTATAGTGAGGAACTGAGTAGGCATGTCATCGGATTTAACCGCAATCACTGACTGTCCTGATCCTTTCCTGACAGTCGCAACGGCACGTCCGTTGGCGGCCTGTACTTTTGAAGAACCGCGTGCTGTGCCCTGATTGCGGACAAGATCACCGTCACCGGCAACTTCAAACCGAATCACGCGCTTTGAGTCAAGACACGGAACCCCATTGGCATCGACTACGCGCACCTCAACGGTTGCCACACCGTCGGCATCGCCGGTCTTTGTAACTACGAGAGCTTTTTCAGGACCCCATTTTTCGGTCTGATAGGTCCAGTCTACACTATCCTCAACGGCAGGCTTGCCTTTGCCTACGGAACGTGCCACAACATTATTGGCTCCGGGGTTAAGGCGAACGTTCCAACGCAGGCCGGCTGCCGGGTAATTCTGGCTGTCACGCTTGCGCACACCCATGCTCTCGCCGTTGACTAACAGTTCCACTTCAGGACAGTTGGAGTAGACGAGTATTTCCTTTTCCTCTCCAGCATCGCCCCAACGGATAGGCTGGGAATGGCCGAGGATATGTACCATGGGAGTATCGGTCCAGTAAGACTGGAACACATAATAGCTCTCCTTCTTGTTGAAGTCACGCTCGATGACGCCTTTCTGATTGACATAAGGCACCGGATTTTCGGGGCGCACGGGGGTAGCGAAGTCCTTGAAGGGCCAGTAGGCTGCACCGGTGAGCCAGGGCATATTTTCCTGCTCCTTCAGATGCCAGTCAATAAGCTTCACTACATAGCTCTCAGACCAATCGTTCTTATTGGGCTCACCGGAGTCGACAAAGCGTCCGGGATGGCTGTCACCACCCCACTCCACGTGGAGGAAATGCTTTACCTTATCAAAATACTCACGTGAATACTTCACATAGTCCTTATAATCGCCCTTGTACCAGCCGGCCCAGATAGTCGGAGAATACACGTCCACGATATCGCAGCAGAAGTCGCAGCGGCGTATGGCGGTCTTGCGTGACGGATCAAGAGAATGTGACAGCGAGTTCAGCTCGCTCATAAAAGCGCGTATGTCGCTCTGACGATACACAGGGAAGTCATTGGGCCAGTCATTTTCGTTACCGAGGCCCCAGATTATGACCGCAGGATGATTGTAGTGCTGGTCAATCATATTAGTAAGCATACGGCGTGCCTGACCGCGGTATTTCTCACCGCCGACACCTCCACGGCACCAGGGAATCTCCTCCCACACGACGATACCGAGGCTGTCGCACAGATCAAGGATATGCTCGGACTGCTGATAATGGCCGAGGCGGATAAAATTGACACCCATATCCTTCATCATGCGCATCTCTTTGTCCATCTGATCGTAGGTCATTGCAGCAGCCACACCGGCATGATCCTCATGACGATGAGTGCCGCGCAGCAACAGACGGCGTCCGTTAAGATGGAACGGACCCTTTTCGATAAATTCAAAGTGGCGGAAGCCGAATGGCTCCACGCTGGTTACGGAATTACCGTTGGAAGTAACGGTGACCTCACATGTGTAGAGTTGCGGATCATCCACATCCCACAGTACCGGACGATTGATCTCTCCTTCGAGAAGGTCTATATCTCCCAGCGGAGTAATACCGGTGAGATTACGCTCGGCCACTACTTTTCCTGACGGATCCTTGACAGCGACATGTACATCGGCGGTACGCACATCCTGAGGATTATAGAGCGAACCCTTGACACTGTATGTGGCATGCTTCAGATTTTTATCGACTTCGGGAGTGATATGAAGGTCGGTAAGAGTGACCTCAGGCAAATAAACAAGATTGAGATTACGGTAGATACCACCGTATATGTTGAAGTCGGAAAGATCAGAGGGAATCATTTCCGAATCACGGGTATTGTCACAACGAATGCTGAGCGGCACGAGTCCATTGAAGCGTTTTGCGTCCTCAAGAGCAAGAAAGTCATTGACAGCGTCGGTAATGTCGACATTCCAGCTGTCATAACCGCCTGTATGTGATGCAACCTTGGTTGTATAGATATAGACATCGGTCTTCTGGCCGGCGCCTTCGAATTCAAGCATTGTACGACCGTTGGCATAGGGATTGTCAACAGCAAGCAAGGTCTTGTACCATCCCGGCCCCTCATAGTAATTAAGATCGGGATCCACACAATCCTCGGCATTGAAGCAATGAGGCAATGTCACCTCGCTCCAGATAGGATAAGCCTCAGGATTGCCTGCCTTACCGGGACGCACTGCTTCCCATACGCTTCCGAGATCCTCACGAACAAACGACCATCCGGAAGCAAGAGGTGTCTTGGACTGTACGGGCAGCTTAGCCTCAAGCGACCCGTACAGCATTGACACTCCAATGATTACTAAAAACAATCTTTTTACCATAATAAAAAGTACAACACAATATATATTTATGATAATACAGCGCTGCCGGTTTTAGCAAGGGCAGCTTTCTTTAACAGTGCCTCGAGGAAGTAGTAGTCGGCGTAGATCAGGGGTACGTCAACCTCTGAGTTATGATTTCCCGAACCCACGCTGTGGAGAAGCAGGAAGCCATGGTCGCCGTTAAGCTGTGCGCGATAGTTGTTGGCAAGGCTCTCGACAATCTTGTCAGCATTTGCAACATGCTTCTCGGCATTGTCGGGGTCATACATCGACAGCTCGTAGAGAGCGCAGGCGGTCACGGCAGCAGCCGAAGCATCGCGGGGCTCATCGGGAATGTTGGGTGCATTATAATCCCAGTAAGGAATCTTGTCCTCAGGGAGCGTGGGGCTGTTGAAGATATAATCGGCAATCTTCTTGGCCTGGTCAAGGAATGCCTCATCCTTTGTCTCACGATAGCACATTGTGTAACCGTAGAGGCCCCATGCCTGACCACGTGACCATGCTGACTCGTGAGCATAGCCCTGATGGGTGTGCTTGTTGAGGACAGCACCGGTGATCGTGTCATAATCAACCACGTGATAAGAGCTGTTATCATCACGGAAGTGATTCTTCATCGTGGTGCGGGCATGATTGGTGGCGATGTTATAGTAAGTAGAATCGCCTGACGCCTTTGTTGCCCAGTAAAGCAGCTCAAGGTTCATCATATTGTCGATGATTACCGGACACTGCCACTTGTCACGGTTGTGGTCCCATGAACGGATACAGCCGACTTTATCCTTATAGCGGGTGCAAAGTGTAGAAGCGGCCTCAAGCATTATGTCACGGTAAGCGGGATTCTGCGTAAGGCGATAGCCGTTACCGAAGCTGCAGTACACCTTGAAACCCATGTCGTGAGTACCGGCATTGGTCTTTTCGCGCTCTACGGGAGCAGTGAATTCCTCGGCCTTGTTCTTCCAGAAGTCATCACCGGTGTACTCATACATGTACCAGAGCTCTCCGGGGAAAAATCCGCTGCACCAGTCACGTGAAGCCACCAGATGCAGATTGCCGTTATCGTCGATGTTGCGGGGGGCAAAGGCACCACGCTCACGCTCCTTGTCTGACAGTCCGGCCTTGGCGCTGTCAATCTCGGTAAAGGCATATTTCAATTGCTCGGATGCAAAATCAAAGTTATCTTTTACTATATCATTTGCAGTCTCCTTATTGGCGCCGCACGAACTCAGCAGCAATATGGAAGAAAGAAGTCCTAACTGTAATTTCATGATTCAGGTTATTATTGAGTTAATGATTGTCTCGCTTTTCGGTAATGCAAAGTTAATTATCGGTTCACTAATAGAGTTATACTATTATTTCAAATACTTCCAATATTATTCCAATCGGTCAATGAATGGCATTTTTCTTGTTGCAGTCAATAACAAAAACCGACGAAAGAGTTTCAATATCAGGGCGTTCATACATCTGATACAATATCTTTTTATCACGGTTTACAAGCATGAGGTGAGGCTTGTTTTCTTTCTTGCCATGCCCCTGCCAGTTGGTCAGCAACAGGCCCTTTTCAGGAATGTACTGCATTCCTGACATAAATTTTAAAGGCCGAGTTTCAGGAAAATCATCATTGGTAAGTTCCCACACAATTTCTTTGCGCGGATTATACTCGACAATACGCGGATTTTTGTCGGAGTCAGCTACTGCCACAAGAGTATTGCCGTTGGGCAGGCGGATTACCGAGTGCGCTCCGCCACTGACGGGAACTTCCCATACCGACTTTCCGTCCTCATCATATTCCACCACTTTCTTGCCGCCGTAGTGAGCCACAAGATAATGTCCGTTGGGCAGCCGGCGGGCATTACGGATAAATGACTTCTTGCCGTCGGTCACACCTTCGGGAAGTATACTTACGGCTTTTACAATCTTACCGTCGGGAGCAATTTCCAACATTCGTCCCGCGTTACATTCGCCGACGAATGTATTACCGTTTTCAAGGCGCTGACAGGCGAATATATGGCTGTCGCTCGTGTAGTTGAATACCGTATCATTGTCGCGGGTCACCTCGAGCACACCCTTGCCGGTAGTAAAGAGCAGATTACCGTTGTCAAGTACCCACAGGTCATTGGTCAGAGGCGCGTCATGGCTCCACACGATGCTGTCGCCATGAAACACCATCACCTTGCCCTGCGAATAGTCACAGCAGGCAAAGTCGACCGGCGCGGCACACTTCTCAGCGTAAGGTTTGAGATCGGGATAGGCTTTCTCCACAATCGAAGTGGCCCACAGAAATGAGGATATCACTTCCTGACCGTTCATAAGCCGCGGACGGCTGACATAAGCCTCATAGCTTTTCTGTATACCGAGGCCGTTATTGGCATCATATAAATCGATAAGACCGTCGGCCGGGCTGATCTTGGCCTTTGAAAGCAATCCATAATACCCGTCAATGACATTATCACGATATTCCGCTGCCGGGATTATACCGAGCTCTATGGCACGTTGCATTGCGTAAACATACATGCCGCTGCCTGAGGTCTCATGCCAGTTACCCTTATCACCGCCACGGTCAACCACCTGATACCACAGTCCGGTTGCCGGATCCTGACACTCCTTGAGTGACTTCATGAGCTCGCGGGTAATACCGGCAAGGCTCTCATATCCCGGATGTGACTTAGGCATCACGTCAAGTGTCTCCACAAGTATAAGAGCATACCATCCGAGACCCTCGCTCCACACCTCGGGAGCATGACCGGTCACGGGGTCGGCCCAGCGGGCATCCTTGTCCTCGTCCCATCCATGGAGTAACAGGCCTGTATCCCCTTTCTTCAAGTGCTTGTACATACCCTCCATCTGACGCACGGCCTCACCGTAACAGTAATCCGTATCGCCGATATACTTGCCATATTTGGTAAGGAACATCTGCCCCATGAACACTCCGTCGACCCAGATCTGACCTACGGTACCACGGCCATGCCAGAAGATGCTGTCGGTAGTACGAGGATAGTCATCAAAACTGCAGCGTATAGTATCAGCCGCCTTTTTGAATTTCTCGTCACCGGTAACGGAATAGGCCCATACGATCACCGATCCAGCCATCATGTCATCCATACTGCGGCCACGGAAATAAGTAAGCGAGCCATCGGGCCTGACAGCATTGTCGGCCCAGCTCATCATATAGTCATAATACTTGCGGTCGCCGGTCTCACGCCACTTTTTCTCCAATCCCATCAGGAAATAGCCCTGAGGATAGCACCACGGCTTGAAAGGGATCAACAATGCCGACGGATAACGTGTCATCACAGTCCTGGCTATGCCGTCCGACCACTTATCAGGTGCACTGCCCGGTAACACGGCCGATGCAAACAAGGCCATCATACAGGCCAATACAGATATCACTGCTTTTTTCATTCTCGTATATTTACAATTAAGGCTTCACGAAATTAATTTATTTATCCGTGAAGCCTTATTAAAAATATATCAATTACTTATAAAATCGGCTTTATGCAGTTTTATCCGACTCTTTTGATGCAAATTCGGTAGGCGAACATCCGTAAACCGACTTAAAGCACTGAGTAAAATATGCGTGGCTGTTAAAGCCTACCTGAATGGCTATCTCCGATACGGTATAGTCCGACTCCCTGAGCAGACGTGCGGCCACCTCAAGGCGCTTGTTGCGTATGAGTTCCACCGGCGACAGTTCGGTAATGGCCTTAAGCTTGCGATACAGATTGGTACGGCTCAGTCCTACCTCACGGCATATAAGGTCGATATTGAGGTCAGGATTAGCGATATTCTGCTCAATCACGCCAAACAGCTTCTGAGTGAAGCGGTCATCGCCTGAATTGATCTTTATACCGAGTGATTCCGGCGAGAACTTCTTACCGTAAAGCCGTTTCAGCTTCTCACGGGCGTCAAGGATATTGCGTATGCGGAATATCAGCACATCCATGCTGAATGGCTTGACGATATAATCATCAGCTCCCGACGAGAAACCTTCCTTAATGTGCATCACCATGCTGCGGGCTGTCATAAGGATGACCGGAATATGCTCGGTGCGCAGATCCTCCTTAATCATCTTACACAGATCCAATCCGTTGCGCTGAGGCATCATTATATCGCTGACCACGATATCGGGATACTTTTCAACGGCAATGTCAAAGGCGGTGACACCGTTGTCGGCCTCTATAATGTCAAAATAGGGTTCAAGACACTCCTTGACATAGGCCCTCACCTCTTCATTGTCCTCCACGAGCAATACCGTGTAACGCCGCTCGAGCTTCAGTGACTCCGGAGCCTCGCCCGGTATCACATCGACCACGACACGATTGGCTGCCTCGCTGTCGATCTCTTCATCGGAATAAGCCTCACGGCCCACCGGCATATATACATGGAATATAGCTCCGCCATCCTTCCGATTCTCAGCATAGATGATGCCATGATGAAGCTCGACAATCGACTTTGTAAGGCTCAGACCGATACCTGTACCGGCAGCCTCCTTAGGTTTCTCCCCTTCCGACTGATAGAACGGATCAAATATACGCAGCAGATCTTCCGGAGGAATACCACGACCTGTATCAGCCACCGAAATATGGACCACTTTGGTATAATCTTTCAGCGCAGCAGGCATATCGGGATCACCGGCATTTATACGCTGCAACGTGAGCATCACATTGTCGCCGGGATTGGTAAATTTAAACGCATTTGAAAGAAGGTTGAACAGCACCTTGTCACACAAAGACTTGTCAAACCATGCCGGAAGCCTCTCTTCATTACACTCATAGGTAAAAGTGACACCCTTGGCTTCGGCAAGCTGCCCGAACGCACAGTATACCTCCTGCATGAAAGAGCAAAGGTCATCCTTGCTTATCCGGAGCTTCATCTTGCCCGACTGACTCTTGCGCAAATCCATCAGCTGATTGACAAGAATGAGCATGCGCTGCGAGTTGTTGTAGATAAGGCTCAGCTTGTTCTTCACCCCGCTGTTGAATTCACTCTTGCGCAACAACTCTTCGAGCGGCGACATGATAAGGGTAAGCGGTGTGCGTAGCTCATGAGAGAAATTGGTGAACATCTGTATCTTGGCCTTGTGAAATTCCTCACTCCGCTCCTTTTCCAGATGATTGTAATGCAGCCTGTGCTCAAGATCCTTTTTCTTGATTATATAGTAGGCGATCAGCACCACAATAGCGATAGTCAGGACGGCATACAGTGTATAGGCCCACCATGTAGCCCACCACGGAGTACGCACCTTGATGACAAATGAGCGGATCTCGTCGGTCCACACACCGTCATTGTTGGCGGCTTTTACCTCAAATACATATTCGCCGGGCGACAGGTTGGTGTAGAACGCCGACCGGCGGTTACCTACATAGTTCCACTCGTCGTCATAGCCTTTGAGTCGGTAGGCATAGCTGTTAAGATCGGGCGACACATAGTTTAGCGCCGCATAACTGATTGAAATATTGTTCTGGTCATAAGGCAGTTCGATACGCTTGGTATTGTCAAGCTCGACCGTCAGCGGACCCTCGGGGTCGGGATGCACTACATTGTTATTGATTGCCAGTGATGTAAGCACCACACGAGGCTTATTGGGATTGGGATATATGTCACGCGGATTAAAAGTGACAAAACCCTTGCTTGCGCTGAAGCCGACATCACCGTTGGGCAGCAACAGGCCGCTGTGGGGTGTGAATTCCTGGGCCTCGGCATTATTTCCGACACGGTAATTACGTATGGTTCCCTCCTCGGGATCATAGCTGGTGATGCCGTTGCGCGAACTGATCCATAGATTGCCGGTCTTGTCCTGCACAGTCATGCTGATATAGTCATCGTAAAGGCCGTCAGACGTATTGATTACATTTTTCACGCCGTCCTCCTCGCTGAACTCACACAGGCCACCGCCAAAGGTGCTTACCCATATACGGCCGTCATGACCGCGGAGTATACTGGTGACATAATCATTGGGAAGACCGTTTTTCTTGGAAAACTGCTTGCAGATACCGGCCTTTTCATCGTAGATATACAATCCGCTGCTGCGGGAACCGATGAGCACCACGTTAGGGCGCAATTCCATAATACAGCGAAGACTACCCGGAACCCATACCGTGTCGGCAACAACGAATTCCGATTTTATCTCCCCGGAAGGCTCTATCTTTACAAGACCCATCGATGGCTTCGAGGATGCGATCCAGAGACTGCCGTCCTGTGTGCGAAGCATCGAATATATCGATGTGGACTGAGGCAGGACGACCTTGTCCTTAAACTTTTTGGTACGGGTGTCAAACGTAAAGATCTTACCGTCATTGGCACCACAAAGGATATCGTCACCTTCCAGCAGAAGCGACTTCACAATATTGTGACTTAGATAGGAACTCGGATTCTGCTCAAACACATAATATTCACCCTTGCCGTCGTTCAGTGAATAGCATAACAGACCACCACCTTCAGTTGCCACATACAGGTGATTGTCATGCCACACCATGGGGCCGTAAAGACCGGCCATATTGCCCGATACAGCCTTCGACGGATGCAGCATGAAGCGGCTGTTGTAAGGACTCAGATAGTCCACACCGCCGGAATAGGTACCGACCCACAGACCGGCACTGTTGTCGACACATAGCGAATAGATCGAGAAGTGGCTCAACGACCCGCTGTCGCTGTCAGCATTGGAATGGACCTTAAGCTCACCCGTCTCCAGGTCGATCGTATAAAGGCCGTCAAAAGTTCCGACATACAATATGTCACCACCGCTGGCGATAGCACGTATATTATCAGTCGTAAGGCGCGAATTAAAGCGGTTGTACACCTTTACGCTGTCACTAGTCATGTCAAGCATGGCGACACCGCCTCCGGTAGTCGCAATCCACAGCGACTCGCCGTCATCATCAACATAAATGTCGGCGATATTATTATCGGGCAGCTTATTCTCAAGATTATAGTGGCGCACCTCCTTAAGTGTCGTGTCACACAGGAAAAGGCCATTCTTCTCCGTACCGATAGCCAACATTCCGTCGGGAGTGTCGGCTATTGTGGTTATCAGGGATTTAGATATACGTCCGTCAAAAGTAACCGGCTGCGCCTGACGTGCCTGCGGAACAAAAAGATATAATCCGTGGGTAGTTCCCACCCAGAAACGGCCCCGGCGGTCGACATGCATCGCCCTCACTCCCGCACCCAGCCATGGATAATCGGATAAGCGGAACGACTCCATGCGGTCAGTGACTACATCAAGGCAGTTCATGCCGCTCGAAGTGCCGATCCATATATTGCCGTTCTTGTCTTCGGCAAGAGCTGTGACCTGCTGATCCACCAGACCAAGGGAATCATTGGCCGAGTAAACGATCATTTCAGCTCCGTTGTACTTATTGAGTCCGTTGCGCGTCGCAAACCACATGTAACCCTTCGAGTCCTGAAATATCTTCATGACCGACAGCTGTGACAACCCGTGCCCCAGACCGATGTTGGTGAAGCGTACATGACTGTTGTCATTGGCCGATACACCAAATGCCCATGTCATTGACACGAGCATAGCTATGACACACCACAGTATTTTACTCCTGCGCATGTTCATTTCAAAAGTTGAAGGAATACATTATCACATGTTGTCATCAAAGCTCATTTCATCAAGACCCGCAGCATCAAATTCATCGTCATTATAGCTGTCGCTGCCATAGAAATCCTCGTCGAAATCATCATCGACACCCGTGGTCACCGCAGGCGTATTCTTAGCCTCAAACTCATCGATGTCCATCATCTGGGCAGGAGCAACACCCATTGAGGCCACGCATACGGGATCTTTAAGGTTCTTACCGGGTATACTCTTCTTCATTTCCATGAAGAAGCAGCGGTCGGTCATGTAGTCAAATACAAAAATGAGCTTGTCACCATCGTCTATGTAGTCGCTGAGGACGGCTTCATCCATGAGATAAATCTCCTCATCAGAGTCCGAGCCCATATCCTCAAGCGTTATTTCACGGCCTTTCTCCCAGTTATCGTCACAAAGGAAAAACGAGCACATCTGGTTCTTGTCATAATTCACCGAGTCACAGATGGCATTTTTAAGGTCAAGAAATGTTGCATCGGCATCAATGTTAATTTCACGGCGGAAGTTATCAACTTCGTCGGATACAAGGCGGAAATTAAATATCATAATAGGACATATTGTAATTCAACAAATAAAATTCGCAGTGTAACCCGCCATAGGGATCACACTGCGAATTTAATAATTTTCCTATATACTACGCCAAATTTTTGGCATAATTATTATTGATATTTCTTATCAAGCGAGTCATGGATCGCCTTATAACTGCGATCCATAAGGCTGGGCAGATCATGCGCACCATCCTCGGCCTCAATAGGCTTGTGGATAGTCAGCGTTATATGCCCGTAATGCGGTATCTTCTTGTATCGAGGCATCACATCATAAGCACCGTTGATCGTAATAGGGACTACCGGCAACGCAAATTCCACCGCGAGCCGGTAAGCGCCGCGCTTGAACATACGCATGTGACCGTCCCATGTACGGGCACCTTCGGGAAACACCACCAGCGACTGGCCGCCGCGCAGCTGACGCTCGGCATACTCCATAGTGTGGCGGGTAGCCGTAGGCGAAGAGTTGTCGACAAATATGTGTCCTGAACTCTTGCATGCCTGACCCACGAGAGGTATCTTTTCAAGCGACTTCTTCATCATCCATCGGAACTGATGGTTCAGATAGCCGTAGATCGAGAAGATATCGTAGGCACTCTGATGATTGGCCACGAAGACATACGACGTGTCACGCTGTATATTCTCCCGTCCTATCACGGTCACTTTTACAAGCGTCATGATGCAGAACAGACGTGCCCACCAGTGCGGGAAGAAGTATCCGGCCCAGCGACCGAGACCAACCGTGCTCAGCAGGATAGTAATGACAGCTGTAAATATCGTGGCGACCAGCAACACTGGCGCCATGATAAACAGCTGATATATGCGATACAATACCAACATCAAGCCACTATCAATAAGCAAACATCGGGTAGCTTTCCATCATGGAGTTGACCTTGGCACGCACGTCGGCAATCACTTTGGGATTGTCATTGTTGGTGAGCACCGTATCGATCATCTCAACAATATCGCCCATAACATCTTCCTTGGCGCCACGGGTGGTTATGGCAGGTGTACCGAGGCGGATACCCGAGGTCTGGAACGGACTGCGAGAATCGAATGGAACCATATTCTTGTTGGCAGTTATATCAGCCTCAACCAATACCTTCTCGGCGACCTTGCCGGTAAGATTGGGGAACTTGGTGCGGAGGTCGACGAGCATACAGTGGTTGTCGGTACCGCCTGAAATGATCTTGTAGCCTTTGTCGACAAGTGCCTGCGCCATCACGGCGGCATTCTTCTTGACCTGAGCCTGATAGTCACGGTAAGAGGGCTGCAGAGCCTCACCGAAAGCCACGGCTTTAGCTGCGATCACATGTTCGAGCGGGCCGCCCTGTACACCGGGGAATACGGCCGAGTCGAGCAGTGCCGACATCTTGCGGAGCTCACCCTTGGGATTGGTCTTGCCCCAGGGATTGTCGAAGTCCTTACCGAGCAGGATGATACCGCCTCGCGGGCCACGGAGGGTCTTGTGTGTGGTAGAGGTAACGATATGGGCATATTTTACCGGGTTGTCGAGCAGACCGGCAGCGATAAGGCCGGCAGGATGTGCCATATCGATCATCAGGATAGCTCCGATCTCATCGGCGAGACGACGCATGCGGGCGTAGTCCCATTCACGAGAATAGGCGCTTGCTCCGCCGACTATCAGTTTCGGACGTTCGCGGCGTGCCACTTCCTCCATCTGGTCATAATCGACAAGACCGGTATCCTCCTTGACATTATATTCAAGAGCCTTAAACATCAGGCCAGAGAAGTTTACTGGGCTTCCGTGTGAAAGATGACCTCCGTGAGCGAGATTAAGACCGAGGAACTTATCACCGGGCTTCATGCATGCCATAAACACAGCCATGTTGGCCTGAGCTCCGGAATGGGGCTGTACATTGGCATACTCGGCGCCAAACAGCTCTTTTATACGATCAATGGCAAGTGACTCAGCCTCGTCCACTACCTGACAGCCTCCGTAATAACGATGACCGGGATAGCCTTCGGCATATTTGTTGGTAAGGCATGAACCCATAGCCTCCATCACCTGATCACTGACAAAGTTTTCCGATGCGATAAGCTCGATACCATGCTTCTGGCGCTGATGCTCACGCTCGATGATGTCAAAAATTTTCTTATCTCTTTCCATTATAATGTATTTTGATTGATTATTTCTTTTTTACTGACCAGCCGAAACGACCTATCTCGTCACCGAGCTCGTAATAAGCACCGTGACTGTAAGCCATCAGCCTTGCCTTCCCAAGGTCAAACGCACCGGTTACAGGATCGATCAGCGACTCCTCGGCAATGACATTGACCACCTCGGCGATAAACATGTCATGCGTGCCGAGATGCATTATCTCCTTGACCTTGCACTCAATGCTGAGCGGTGACTCGGCTATGTAAGGACAGCTTACCTTCTCACCGGCCACGGGAGTAAGTCCTGTAGCCTCCCACTTGTCGTAATCCTTTCCGGATCTTACACCGGCCCAGTCAGTGGCGCGGGCCATATCGACCGTGGTCAGATTGATGGTGAATTCCATCGTGTCAAGGAGCATAGGATAGCTGTGACGTGAGGGTCGCACCGATATATAGCACATGGCCGGGTCAGAACATATCGTTCCTGTCCAGGCCACGGTCAACATATTGCTCTCGGCAACCGAGCGTCCGCACGTCACCAGTACCGCAGGTAGCGGATACACCATTGTACCGGGTCGCCAGTGCTGTTTTGCCATAGTTCAGTCTATCACTTAATATCAGCTTCTTTTGCACTTACGGAGTGTCCGCAGTAACGGCAGCTTATCACCACCGGATCGCGTGACACGACATTAAAGCGTGTGCGCATCGGCTCATTGTTGGTGATACACTTGGGATTCTTGCACTTTACGATGCCGACAATCTGGTCAGGCAACGTCACCCTGAATTTTTCAACCACTTCAAAATCGCGGATGATATTAATCTTGGCGTTGGGTGCAATCAGGGCGATGCGGTTGAGCACGTCCTCGGGAAAGAAGGTATCGGCAACCTTGATTATTCCCTTCGTACCAAGCTTTTTTGACGAAAGGTTATTACCGATCGTGACGCTCTTGTCGAGTTTCTGTATGCCCAGTATCTCTACGGCCTTGAAAAGGGCCGAAGCGGGGATGCGGTCGATCACCGTGCCGTTTTGCAGGGCGGCAACTGCAAGTTCTTTCTTGTTCTCAGTCATGGGGCTTACAATTATTATTTTTCGGGAACATCAATACCAAGTGCGCGGCAGATTATAGCCTGACGCATGAACAGTCCATTCTTGGCCTGCTGAAAATAATAGGCCTTGGGGCTGTCGTCAACATCCTGGTCAATCTCGTTGACACGGGGCAGCGGGTGAAGCACACGCAGATTGTCACGCGAACCTTCAAGCATGGCGGCATTGAGATTGTACAGATCCTTTACACGCTCATACTCCATTATATCGGTAAAGCGCTCACGCTGTACACGGGTCATGTAAAGTATGTCGCTCTGATTGATGATCTCAGGAGTAAAATCGGTGTATTCGTGATACTCGATACCATGCTCGCGGCAGAAATCGATGTACTCACGCGGCATCTCAAGCTCCTTGCATGCGATGAAGTTAAATGTAGGATTGAAATACTGCAGGGCCATCAACAGCGAATGAACCGTACGGCCATACTTGAGGTCGCCCACCATAGTAATGGTAAGGTTGTCAAGCGTGCCCTGAGTCTTGTAGATCGAATAAAGGTCAAGCAGAGTCTGGGTAGGATGCTGGTTGGCTCCGTCGCCGGCATTGATCACCGGAATATCGGTGACTTCCGTAGCGTACCGGGCAGCCCCCTCCAGATAATGACGCATCACGATCAGGTCGACATAGTTGCTCACCATCTTGATGGTGTCTTTCAGGGTCTCGCCTTTTGAGGTACTTGTAGAGTTGGCATCGGAGAAGCCTATCACCCTACCGCTTAAACGGTTGACCGCCGTCTCGAAGCTTAATCGTGTGCGGGTTGACGGTTCAAAAAACAGAGTGGCCACCACCTTTCCCGCCAAAATCCTATGATTGGGATGCTCCTCAAAATAGCTTGCCTGACGGAGAAGACGAAGTATCTCCTCCTTGCCGATGTCAGATATTGACACAAGACTGTTGTTATTCATCGCGTATCGATTTTTTATCTATGCAAATATAGTACTTCCCCCACGCTTATGCAAATTTATCGGTGATCAAAACGAGTAGCTCAATCCAATCGACGGAACGAACGCATGTACGCTGTAATCGGCCTTGAAGGTGACATGCTCAGGAAGCTGGGGAGCACCTGCGGGCAGCTGGGAGTTGATCATGCGGGCGAGGGTGTCCTGATAGTCGCAGCAGGCATTGTCGACTCCGAGTCCTGCCACATAGAGGAAGGCCAGATCAATCGACAGATTGCTGATAGGACGGAAAGAAAGGCCTACGGAGGGCTCGATCTTGGTCATACCGGGAGTCTCGGGATTATAATAGTCCTTGTTGACCGGCGAAAGGTCAAGAATACAGCCGGCACGAAGGTCAAGACGGTTGGTGAGGCTATACTGTGCGCCGAGGCGGAATGCCCACGCATCCTTATAATCCTTGGTCAGATGCTGATTGCCTATCTGTGCTACTACAGGATCAAGGAATTCGATATTGAGATGCTTGTATGTGCTCCAGCCGGTGAATTGGGCGTCAAACGCCACCAGCCACTTGTCGACAGGTTTATATGCCGCTCCGAAAGTCAGTACGGCAGGCATAGGCATCTCAGCCTTGAAATTGGCCTTGTCGATCATACCGAGCATCGGCGACAGCTGTTCCTGCGCTATCGGAGAATAGCTGACGGAAGCATCGCCCGACTTTACGCGCATGGTCATTTTCGAACGGAAGTTTGCACCGACTGTCCACTTTTTATTGATGTCATACATCACGCCGACATTAAAGCCGCAGGCTACCTGCGAAGTACCGGTAAGATTCACCGAAGCCGGCATAGTGCCGTTGAAAACCGGCTTTCCGAGCATCATATCCATAGTATTAGGGCTGATCAGACCTTTATTAAGGTCGACATTACCCCACCCTATCATAAGTCCTGCACCTACTGAAAGCTGCGGGGTTATGCGCCAAGCCAGCGTAGGCTGCACTGTATAGGCGGCGAGGTTCACACTCTGGTTGAGTATTGCACCCGGCCATGACTGTCCCCAGTTTATACCGCTGCCGTAAGGGGTGTATATATTGATACCCGCCTTCAGATTGTCGTATATTGAAAACGCAGCATTTACCATCATCGGTGTGCTTACGTCATTGTCAGTCTCCCAGCTCTGGCCGTCGATCTTTGCCTTGGCAGTAGCCATCACTGCGTTAAAACTTGCCGACAGGTCAATGGTCTTGTCCATAAATCCGAGGCCCGCAGGATTGAAATACATACTTTCGGCACCGAGATGCTGGGCAACACCTGTATGACCCATACCTCCCTGCTTTGCACTTAATGTATTTACCTGATACCCTTCGGCCATAGCCCCGAGAGTCATGCTCAGGCCTATCGCAGCACATAATAATTGCTTCATTTTCATTAAAGATTGGTTATGTTATAATTGCCTTTAGGCTTACAAAGGTAAGCATTTATTCCCGGTAAAATGTTATTTTTGTAAAAAGTTAGCACAGTATTATGTCAAAGACTGCATTAAAGAAACAGATGAAGATGCTCACGGCCGACCAACTGATGGAGGTTATCCTTGAGTTGTATGACGCCCGTAAGGATGCCCGCGAATATCTTGAGTATTATGTAAATCCTGACGAAGAAAAGATGCTTGACCGTTACCGCAACATAGTACTAAAGGAATTTTTTCCTGCAAAGGGACGTGCAAAAGCCCGTACATCAGTATGCAAGAAAGCCCTTAAAGACTTCACGACCCTGCACCCGTCGCCAAGGCGTATCGCCGAGCTCAAGCTGACATTGGTAGAGTCGATCATGCGCTATGCGGCCAACTCACGATACTGGATAAGAGAGTCGCATGAGAATACACTGACCGACACTTTCCGTGAACTGCTCGATTATCTCTACCGGAATGACCTTTACGATGAGTTTGAGCGTCGCATCGACATGGTTATGGCGGCTGCCGGACGCCCGCGCAATCCTTTCCGTGAACCGCTCCGTGAAATCATGGAAAATTTCAAAAACGACACCGGAATAGCCCGGAAATGTTAATTGACAACATTTATTATCTTAATTACTTAATATTTTCTAATTACGTCTATCCGTTTTACGTTTTTTAAACTGTTTTAAGGAGAATCCGGGGAATGGCGGGGAGCCATAAGCTGATTCCAATTGTTATTAATAATGAAAACAGTGATTACCCGCTTTTTCACATCCCTCGTCCTCGTTTACCGGATAGTGATATTGGGTAACGGGGTTCTCATAAATAAATAGTTGAAACGTGAGAGGAAGCGTTTGCCGAGAGCAGGCGCTTCCTTTTTAATGAGGTAGATTCATTAAATTTCTTAGTTAAAGAATAATTGCGTAAATTTGCATTTGACTTCTAAGGTAGAAAGTTTAATAACAAAAATTACATATACTTATGGCAAAGAAAGCATTACTTATGATTCTCGACGGCTGGGGTATCGGCAACCACGGGAAAGGCGACGTTATATTCAACACTCCCACTCCTTACTGGGACTATCTGATGGCTACCTACCCTCATTCACAGCTCCAGGCAAGCGGTGAGAACGTAGGTCTGCCAGACGGACAGATGGGCAACTCGGAGGTAGGTCACCTCAACATCGGTGCCGGCCGCGTCGTATATCAGGATCTTGTAAAGATCAACAAGGCATGTCAGGACGGTTCGATCCTCAAAAATCCCGAAATCATCAATGCATTCAGCTATGCCCGTGACCATGGCAAGGCTATCCACTTCATGGGCCTTACCTCTGACGGCGGCGTACACTCTTCACTCGACCACCTCTATGCACTGTGTGACATAGCAAAGGAATATGGTCTGGAGAAGGTATATATCCACTGTTTCATGGATGGCCGTGACACTGACCCCCACAGCGGAAAGGGCTTCATCGAGGCTTTGCGTGACCACTGCGAGAAGTCGGCCGGCAAGATCGCTTCGATCATAGGCCGTTATTACGCCATGGACCGCGACAAGCGCTGGGAGCGCGTGGAGCAGGCCTATGACGCGATGGT
>CAZIPQ010000002.1:0-56714 GCA_964541165.1 uncultured Muribaculum sp. | reverse complement strand
TTTCTGCCTAACTTTTTCATTCAGTGGGGTGGTGGCGGCTTGTCTCTACTTCCTGTTTTGGAATTAAGGCGATTTTTGCTGATTTTTGCAGATATGTTGATTATCGTTGATGGTGTGAAAAAAAGAGTACCACGTTTTGGTTCGAGATTTCGTAAATCGAGTTACCAAACATTATTACAAGGAACAAATAAATTTTCAGATATATGCTCAAAGAAGGACTGACACATACCAGCGAGGTAACCATATCTCAGATGCTTACCGCCATCGTGATGGGCTCGGGTGACCTTGATGTTTTTGCTACCCCCGCCATGGTTGCCCTGATGGAAAATGCTGCGATGAAAGCAGTGAAAGATGAACTTGAAGATGGTTACACCACCGTGGGCGCCCACATCGACGTATCCCACCTACGCCCATCGAAAAGGGATAAGCATATCACCGCCACTGCAACCCTGACGAAAGTTGCCGGCAAAAAACTATATTTTGATGTAGTGGCATGCGAAGGTGAGGACATAATCGGCAAAGGTACTCACATGCGTGTGATTGTGCATAAAGAAGGGTTCATGAAGAATCTGAAATGAGGTGCTATGACACAACAGCAGAAGACATTCACATATAGTGCTGAGGATTTCACGACTTCGCTCCCGACTGAAGAATACATCCGTAGATTCTGTAATTCCGAATGTTTCATCAAGTATTGCGAGGAGTGCCGTAATTACGGTAAGGTGTGGGCATGTCCTCCCTTTTCTCATGACACGATGGCGGAACTTCGGCAGTATTCCCGGCTCCTGTTAGTCGCCACCAAAATTATTCCCGACGGCAAAGATATTCCATTCTCGGAGATAAACCGTTTTATTCGTCCTGAACGTCTGCGTATCGAAAAGAAACTTAGGGATATGGAGAAGCAATACGGCGGCCGAGCTTTTGCATACGCCGGTAGCTGCCTGTATTGCCCCGAAGGTACCTGTTCACGGCTTGACAATCAACCCTGCCGTCATCCCGATCTTGTCCGTCCCTCACTCGAATCCTACGGTTTTGACCTTGGAAGGACTGCCTCAGAATTATTCGGCTTTCCGCTGCTCTGGAGTACCGATGGATACATACCCCGGTATCTCACTTTAATCTGCGGTCTGTTCCACAATAAAAATCTTCTTTAAACATTAAAAAATCGGCGCCCTGAGGGGGCGCCGGGAATGGAGAATTGCATTTAATCGTTAGAAGGGGTAGCCGATGGCAAGGTGGAAGGCCAACGAATTTTTAAATGAAGTCATGTTGTAATAGCCGCGTTTGCCGGTGTCATAGGGAGCGTGGATGCCTATGCCGAGGTCGCCGCGCAATACGAGCATACCGATGTCAAATCGTAGTCCTGCACCGGTGCCGGTGGCCAGTTCCTTGAAGAACGTGCGTGCCTCGAGCTTGCTGCCGGGACGCTGCGGATCATTCTTGAGCAGCCATACATTGCCTGAATCAAAGAAGAATGCGCCGTGCAGCGGGCCGTAGATAGGGAAACGGTATTCTACGTTAAATTCAAATTTCAGTGTACCTGTCTCGTCAAAGTTATTGGCATTTTGCCCTACGGGATGATAGCTGCCGGGACCTATACTGCGCACGGCAAATGCGCGGACTGAATTGGCGCCTCCGACATAGAACTGCTCGCTGTAAGGCACTTCCGATGCATTGCCGTAGGCATGGGCGATACCTCCGTAAATACGTGACACAAGCCACGAATCGCCGGTGCCTATGCGGTGGGAGTAGACAGCCTGAGCGGTAGCCTTTACAAACTGTGAGAAGGGCATGCCGAACAACCGCTTTTCGCCCTTGACGCCGCATACTCGCCATGCTGCCCAGAAGAGGTTGCCCGCTTCAGCCAGACTGACCTGGATGTTGAGGCGGTTGTCACGGTTCATAGGGGGATCGTAGATCATCGACCATCCCATCTGCGGGATAAACTGGTTGCGGAAGCTGAGACCTACGGCCGGATTAGCGGCAATGATCGAATCAAATGTCTCGGTGGTGCGCATCAGTTTGATAAACGTCAGCTTGAGCGGCGTAAATGTGTATGTGAAATATCTGCGCATCGACCAGTCATAGCTCATGGAGGCGCTGAACTGGGCCATGTTGAAGTAGTGTGGCCTGTTGAGCAGGTCCATATTGAGTGATAGACGTGTCCAGTTGAGATTACGGCGTGATATTCTCAGGAAGTGCGGCGCCAGCAGTCGCGGGAAGGCCAGAGAGGTGTTGATGCCTACTTCGTAGCTGTTGAAAACGGAGCTGCGGTTATGGCCGGTCTGCCATTCGTAAGCTCCTGTAAGGCCTACGCGGAACTGTTCGCCGCCACCAAACATATTTCGGTTGGTCAGCGATAGTGTGACGCCCGGGCCGATGTAACTGTTGGACTTAGATGACACGTTGGCCTCGACGGAAGCTTCATACGGAGCATCAAGACGACACTCGACGAGGACGTTCAAGGTCGGTTGTGTTGCCGCAGTGTCAGGATAGGCGTTGATGCTTATGTCATTGAATATTCCGAGGCGCGACAGATAAGTCTGCGTGCGGTTCATGTCGCGCACTGAGAATGTGCGTCCTTTGCGGAAGGTGACACACTCCGGTATGATTGCCGTACGCAATTTTATCGGGCGCATGCGCACGATGTCAAGACGCGGAGTCTTGATCGTGTCGGGCCGACCTCCTCCGAGATTACGGTTGACCACCACAGTGATCGATCCTGTCGAGTAGCGTTTCAGTGCAAAGGGAGGTACGTTGCGTGCCACATCGAGACGCAGGGTGATGTTGAGCGGCTTGATCGTACTGTCGGCAAGATATTCTATATACTCGGGACGGAAGAAATAGTAACCGGAGTTGCGCAAGGCGTTGGTGATCCTTATGCGCGCCGTCGACAGAGAGTCAACCGAATATCGCTCGCCTTTGGATAAATAGGCAAGTGTGCCTGCGATTGAATCTATCTTATGATATAGCAGGCTGGTGTCAGGCAGCATCTCTATGCTGTCAATCCGGTAGGCCGGTCCGGGGTTGATTATGTATTCAATCTTGGCCTTGTGGGGATTGCGCTTGTTGTGGACAAGCTCATAGGAAGCCGTGTTGCGGAAATAGCCATCATCGCTCAGCTGCTTTTCAATCATCTTGGTGCGTAATTGCGGACGCACGTCACTTACAAGTACAGGCTCTTCCACCAGCTTCTCATATAGCCAGTGCTTCAGTCCCGATTTGGGATTGTCCCAGTTATTGTAGACCCACAGTCCGATCGGGAACGGCGAGCGCATTCCGATAAGACTGATGTAATTGTTGGGGGCCACATCGACAGCCTCACTTATCTTGGACTTGACTCCCGCCGGGACTTTTTCATCAAGGTAGGGGGTATAGCTGATGTTCTTCACCCCGGTATAGAGTGTCTCGTCCTTGGGTATGCGCCTTGTTGTGGAGCATGATGCCATGCTCCCGGCGATCAGTATGATGGCTGCGAGTTTAAGCAGGTCACTTGTTGTTATCTTCATCGGTAACTGGGTTTTCGGGTTGATTGTCCTGAGGTTTCACTGCATCAGTGTTGCGGCGACGGTGAAACAGATCGCGGAAATGGGTCATCTTACGCTTGTAAACGAAGCCGACACCGGTCTGCGTAACTTCTCCTTCAAGAATACTTTCATAACCTACGTGGCGGAACAGCCTTACGTACATGGTTCCGGCCTTGTTGAGCAGGTATTCGAAAGAGATGTCGTTGATGAGATTTTCCGAGAAGTTCTCATCGGCGTTGGCATCGGTTGAATAGTTGCCTCCCACGATGATCTTCACGCGGTCGTTAAACAGCGTCTTGCTCACCTTATAGCTGTAGCTTGTCGTTGTCGAGGTATTGCCGTCAAGAGTACGGTCATACTGGTCGATGCCAAACGATATGTCGACTCCCTTGATCGTATTCGCCGCCCAGGTGTTAAGCTGTGAGGTGAGGAACGAGAAGAGCGGATTGCCTGACAGGTTGCTCGAAGCCTTTGTACCGGGGCCGGTGTAAACATTGTACAGCGGCAGGTTCATGGCCTGGTTGGCGCGCTGTTCCGGACTCATTGTGTCGAGCTCATTCTGTACAGAGATATCATCGTTGGTGGCAAGATCAAATGATACATCCATAGTGTTGAGCGTGCCGGTCACATTGAGCGTGATCAGGAAGTTTACAAGACGTGAATTCTGTCCTTCCTCGGTCACATTGGCTTTCAGGGTCTCACGCGCATGCAGGTTCAGGATCGGGTTCATCATGTCGCCGTTGAACGCCACATAACTGTCGTTTATGAAGTTGAAGAGCTTTTGTGACATCAATGGCGGGGTGTAGCGCACGAAGCCGTCGTCGATATTGAACCGGCCGGTCATACGCATGTCACTGAAGGGCGACATCGTGAAGTTGAGCGTACCGTTGCCTTCGATTTGGGCTTTGTCCTGACCGTTGGCCGATATATCGACATTTATGGTTGTACCTTGCGATACGATTACTGTAGCATTGAGGTTCAGTGCCATTGTAGATGTGGCTATCGTATCCTGTTCGTAGATGGATGCCGAGTCAGAGAACTGCACGAAGCGTACCATATCCTCGTCGTTGGATGAGAGCGCTGTCATGCCGGTCTCGCTGGCCATCATGGCATACGTGATGTTACTGCCTTCAAGCAGATTGAGCTTGGCATTTACGCCCATATACTTCATATTACCCTTTACGGTGGCGTCAAAGTCGATGAAGCCGCGCCCGTACACCTGACTGTGCTTGGACTTGTCCGAGCCTATGATCTGCATGTTGCGTGCCTTGGCAGCAAGATCTATGATAGGCGATGCAAGTGTGTGCATGTCGACGATACCGTTGATGTACAGCGGATTCTCATTCTTGGCTGTCAGTGTGTAGTTGTCAAAATGCACTACATTGCTGTCGACCGGTATCTTTTCCTCGGAGAAGTGGATGGCGGTGCCGATCATGTCGATCATCACTGAGGCCGAGTCAAAGTCAAGATAGCCGTTGAATATGGGTTCGGTAAGGGTTCCGGTCACGTCCATCGTACCGTTGAGCGTGCCTTGCAGCTTGGCCGTACCTTCCGGTATGAACGGATTGACTATATTGAGCGGCAGCTTGATCATCGAGAAGTCAAGCATGAACGGATTGTTGGCGGTGCTGTCGTTAAGCGCGCCGGTGGCAGTGATTACCTTCACGCTGTCGACTGACAGGGTAGTGGTGGCGTGAGTGACACCCTTTGAATTGGTCGACAGGGCGAGATCAAGCAGGAATGAGCCTACACGGTCACGGCCATAAGTCAGATTTTCAAGATTGACATAGCCCTCACCACCTATCGAGCCGTTGTCAGGATCCCATGCGATATTGATGTCGGCACTTGCGACACCATTCATCGGCGGTGCGAAGGGTGACACCGACAGCCAGTCGGCAAGCTGTATTCCGTCAGCCTTTACCACAATCTTCTCATGGCCGTTGGCGACAGAATCAGCCGACACGGTATAGAGCGAGAAGTGACTCTCGTTGCTTGACAGCTTCAGATCGGCATCGAGCTGTCTTGTGACAAGGTTGTACGATATAAGGTTGTCCTGATTGAGTGACCAGTTCTTATATCCGATCACGGGCTTCAAGGGCACGAGGCGCAGGGTGACGAGCGAGTCGAGTACAGCTACGTTAAAACCGATTCTGAAGCCGGTCTCTTTCTTGATATTTTCCTGATTCAGGAACAACGATATATTGTTGTTGGCGATAAATCCGGTTGCATTAACATGCGCGAATGCGTCAAATGTGCCCGGGCGGTTGTTCATGTCGAGCTTATACACCAGAAACTTATTATGCTGGATGGCGCTGAGAGTGACCGTGTCAACCTTCGTCTCGCCGCTCTTTATGCCGAGAAGATATCCCTGCATATTGATCAGGGAGTCGTTGCTGAGCTGAAGTTCGTATTTTCGTATTGATGTCCTTGACGGCTCAAGGAAGTCGCTGACGATACTGTTGGCGCCTGACGTCAACTTAAGCATGAATTTAGGCATGGTAGCCTGCAAAGAATCAATATCGATATGTTTCTGGGCTATATCCTTGTTGATGAGCTCCATTGTGGAGGTCACGCGGGCCATGATAGTGTCAAGCGGTGACGGAGAGATGAGGTCGGCATGCAGCGACTCATTATCGAGAGATGCCCTGAGCAGTGTGTCGGTGGCGAGGAGGCTGAGGTCAATAGACGGAGTGGCCAGAGTGAGATCAGTCATTTCCCAGTTGAGATCGGTCACTGACATCGTGGCGTCATAGAATCCGCGTGCCGGCATGACATGACCGTGGCCTCCGAAATTAAGTCGGCCTCTTGACAGGGTCGGAGATACACGCATGGCCCTAAGGTCGAGATTATGTACCCGTCCGTCAAAAGTTACATCGTAGTCATCTTTACCGAGCGTTCCGCCTATGGTGAGATCCAGATGTGCATTCGGATTGGCCGACATTATGCCGGCGTCAAGACTGCCGGTATCAAGACGCGCCCATGCGTTTATGTCGGTGTAGGTCAGATTCTGGTATTGTATTGAGTCGAGCGCTATGTCAGCGGCAAGCTTAGTGCGTTTTGAGAACGGATCATAACCGCGTCCCTTTACATCAGCATGTGCGGTGATAATGCCTACGCCGGCTTCCGGAAGGAATGAGCTGACCGGGAAACGCCGCATCGCCATATTGAGATCATAGCTTTCGGCGCGGCCGTTCCACGCGGCTTTAAGGAGTATGTCGCCTTTGCCTGTGATGGCCTGCAGATTACCTGCGATTGCCCCGCGATGCATATTTACGCGTCCTTCAAGGCGGGTAGGGGGAATGTTGACCTGTTTGGCCAGACGAGCTTCCAGTACACTCGGTTTTATGAAATTGACATTGGTAAGGCTACCGTCAAGATTGACCATGCCCTCGAGATTGTCAGGATCGGTCATGTTGGCTACCCGGCCTTCGGCACTTATATTTACATATCCCGGTAATGCGGCCGAGAGTTCGTCAATGTGGAGATCGCCTGCAGTACCGTTGATGTCGGCCACAACCTTCATGTCGTTGTAGCGGGGTAATGTTGCAAACATTGGCCGCATTGACGGCATGATGATTTCCAGATCGGGAATACCGATACGCGCCAGCAGGTTCAGCTGTAACGGTAATTTTGGATCGGTAGTGAGATCACCCATTCCCATTACGCCTGAAAACTTTATATTTGAGAACAGCGTGGTGAGGTCGAAATGCTCGGCTCGCATTGTGCTGTCGGCCATTACAAAACGTCCTGAGCCGTTAAGTTTCAGTCCGCTCCTTTCGGTTGCGATAAGACGTGTCAGAGGCACCGTTATATCGGTGCCACGGTTATAGAAGGAATCAACGGAGATAGCCACACCGCTTACCTGCAGATAATTCATGTCAAGTCCCGGTTCCGGAACCGCATCACGCATGGCATAGACCGCATTGCTGGCGGTAAGCCGCAGAGAGTCGCCGCGTATGGTCCACATCTGGTCAGGAGACATGGATGTTGTGTCGGCTGCCACTGTGACGGAATCAGCCGGATGTTCGGCAAGATATGCAGCCGAGGGCGTGATATAGGATGCTGCGATACTGTCGATACACAAATACCGGGCATTGATGCTGCGTGACGCCATGTCGAATGATCCTTCGCGCAATACCGCTATCGGTACATTTACACCGAGCGAGTCGATTGTTGGCATCATCGACATGCGGTAATTTACATTGCGCAATTCCAGCAGGGCTGCATGGATCGAGAGGGGAGATGCCGCGGTGGTGTCGGCGGGAGTGGCTGTCGTGTCGTTGCCCTGCATGAGCAACATCACGTCGGCCCCGTCTACCATAGCACGGCTGATATCGATGGCTGATGTGTGCAGATTGTAGCTTGACGGTTCAAGGCGCACCTTATTTATAGCCGCTGTAAGCCACATGGCCGAGTCCGGGCCACCCATACGGTAGTTTACGCGGTTAATATCGGCCTCTGCCTGGATGTCAAGTTTGAGCAACGGGAGCAATTTTACGCCTATGGTGGCGTCACCGACTGTCACCATGGTGTCGGTGCGTTCCATGACAGTAACGTCGGCGACACTCAGACGCAAAGGCCAGCGGAGCCGGAACTTACCGACCTCTATGTGCATGTCACCCGATTTATTGACTATATTGAGCGCTTTGCTGACTGCAAAATCCTGTACCGGAGGTATATAGAGTGCCAGCGGCAATAATACTATTATCACCACTATTATACCTAAGGTCTTGAGAGACCTGCGTATGATCTTATTTTTTATGATGTGTCCCACGAAAAATAAATAGTTGCTTTTACGGATTATAACATAAAGTTACAACTTTTGGTTTTAACAATTCCTATTCTTGTCGATAATATTTTTTTAATACGCCGCCATGTCGTATCTTTGCATTGAAATTTTCACATTGTCACTAAAGTTGCGCACTACTCAACTCTATATAATTTTACTGGTACTGGCATGTACCCTTACAGTCATGGCTTCCGGACGCCCGGAGGATCCTGCGCTCAATATGGGTACTGAAGAGCAGCCGACGCTGCTCAATGACCGTGTGCTTGTCAGTCAGGCTGACTCCGACTCGGTGGCTGCCGCTGTCGTGCCGCGTGTAAGCCGTTCCTCCGATACTACCCATAAGCCCGGCCCGCGTATAGTAAGGCAGAAGGTCGATATTGACAACATCGTGGACTTCAGCGCCAAGGACTCGATGGTACTTATAGGCCGTAATGATGCCTTCATGTACGGTAACAGTCAGGTGACCTATGGCGACATGAAGCTTGATGCAGCCGAGATCAATATGGAGATGTCGACCAATAACGTGCGCGCCAACGGTACTGTCGACTCCGCAGGCGAGGTGACCGGTCGACCGGTGTTCACTGACAAGAGCGGAAGCTATGACTCGGAAACAATGAAGTATAACTTCAAGAGTGGCCGAGGCTTTATCACCAATGTAATTACCGAACAGGGCGAAGGCTATATCACCGGCGGTCAGACTAAAAAGATGGAGAACGGTGAATATTATATAGCTAACGGCAGATACTCGACTTGTCCTGACCACGACCATCCTCACTTCTATTTCCAGCTTACCAAAGGAAAGGTAAGGCCTAAGAAAAACGTCATCACCGGGCCAGCTTATTTCGTGATGTTTGATGTGCCGCTGCCGCTTGCCGTACCGTTCGGTTTCTTCCCGTTTACCGACAGCTACTCCTCTGGTATCATAGTACCCTCATTCGGCGATGACTATAGCCGCGGTTTCTATCTGTCAAACGGTGGTTATTATTTCGCCATCAATGACAATATCGATCTTGCCCTGACCGGTGAGATCTTTACAAAAGGATCGTGGGGTGTGACCGCCCGTTCAAACTATGTGAAGCGATACAAGTATTCCGGTAACTTCCGCACGAGTTTCATCACGACAATATATGGAGAAAAGGGAAGCGCCGACTACTCCAAGATGACTAACTTCCAGATATTGTGGAGCCATTCACAGGATGCCAAGGCAAATCCCAATATGTCGTTGTCGGCAAGTGTCAACTTCACTTCGAGCGGTTATACCCGAAATAATATGAACTCTCAGTTCTCCAATTCATTTACCGAGAACACCAAGAGTTCTACAATCAACCTCACTTACAAACTTCCCAACTCCAAGTGGTCATTCTCGACCAACGCCAATATCTCCCAGCGTACTCAGGACTCTACACTCGCCGTGTCGTTTCCTAACCTTAACGTGACTCTTTCTCAGATATATCCGTTCAAGCGTAAACGTGCGGTAGGCAAGGAGAAGTGGTATGAAAAGATCAAACTGAGCTATTCGGGTCAGTTCCAGAACTCACTTACCGCTAATCAGGATCAGTTCTTCCAGAAGAGCCTTATCAAGGACTGGCGTAACGGTATGCGTCATGCAGTACCGGTGTCGGCCACCTTCAACCTCTTCAAGTACATCAACCTCACGCCATCGGTGTCTCTTAACGACCGAATGTATACCAGCAAGGTGCGCCGGTCATGGGATCCTGCAGCATCGGCCGAGGTGTGTGACACCACTTATGGATTCTATAATGTATGGGATTTCAACGCGTCGGTATCACTTGACACCAAGATCTACGGTTTCTTCCAGCCGCTGCCGTTCCTGGGCGACAAGGTGAAGATGATACGTCACGTGCTGACACCGTCGATCTCGTTTTCAGGTGCGCCCGACTTCTCGTCACCGTTTTTCGGTTACTACGGGCAGTATTCTTATGTAAACAGTTCCGGTCAAACGGTTCAGAACAAGTATTCGATGTTCCCTAATGCGCTTTTTGGCGTTCCCGGACAGGGTAGATCAGGTACAATGAGTGTGTCACTTTCCAACAACGTGGAGATGAAAGTGAAGAGTAACGACAGTATCGGCGAGAAGAAGATATCGCTTATCGAGAATTTCACCGCCTCACAGAGCTATAACTTTGCGGCTGACTCGATGAACTGGAGTAACATCAACACGTCGTTGTTGCTGCGTCTTGTCAAAAACTTTAATCTCAATCTGTCGGCTACATGGGACGTCTATACCTATCAGCTTAATTCTTCAGGTAATCCCGTGCGTGTCAATATACCCCGCTGGAAGGCCGGTAAGGGTATAGGCCGACTGTCAAGTACGGGTACATCGTTCAGTTATACGATTAACAACAATACCTTCAAGCGGAAAGACAAGAAAAAGGACGACAAAGACAAAGACTCGGATGAGGACGAGGATGAGGAGGACTTTGACGGTCTGAAGGCTCAGGCTGACTCACGGCGTATGCGTGATGAGAATGAAAATGACGATGTCGAGCTGATCGACGGCGGCTATATGAAGTGGGAAGTACCCTGGAGCCTTACATTCAACTATTCGGTGAACTACGCTTACGGTAAGTTTAACAAGAAGAAGATGGAGTACGATCCCCGAATAACCCAGAACCTCAGTTTCTCGGGTAATATCCGTCCTACAAAAAACTGGAATTTCGGTTTTAGCGCAAGCTATAATTTCGATACGAAGAAGATTGCCTACATGAACTGTAACCTGTCGCGTGATCTTCACTGTTTCACCATGACGGCAAGTTTTGTGCCGGTGGGCCCGTATAAGAGCTATAACTTCCATATAGCCGTGAAGTCGTCACTGCTTCAGGACCTCAAGTATGACAAGCGCTCAAGCTATGTCAACGGTGTGACTTGGTATTAAGGGGTCAAGGTGAAAGTATGTTGATAAAAAAGTCGCGGCCGTGACACCGATATGTTGCGCTCTGTTTGAGTGCCAATTCTGATGGATGGACATTGTACCTGGGGTTGCGCCCCGCTCTACGGAGCTTACCCCAGGATGGCTCCGCTTCTTCAGATGCTATGCGCCTGGATTGCCGCTAATGCGGCTAACCTGCGTGGCGCGATTGACTGCAAAATATCGATTGAGCGGACGTAGTAGTCTGAAGTAGTCCGGATCAGCGATTAGCCCTGTTGCGGAGCTTTCGGTAACAGTATGCCATAAGGCTGAATACGCAGAATGATAAGAGAAATGTAAGGCCAACTACCAGAAGATTGCAATCTTCCGTATATACTGTAATGCGTATCACCATTGTGAAAACTATGGCAAGCACAGCGCCTATAATCCAAGCTTTTTTATTCATCGGGCTGTCTCCTTATTTTGGTTGTGCGTGATTATGGAAAATGTCGGGATAGGGATACAAAAAAAGGGTAAGCTGACTACATCGCACCGCTACAACTCGGTACCGTTGCTCCGATCAAGGCCTGGCGGAGTTCCCGAGGAGCTGGTCGTGTAGGACTTACCCGGGCACAAAGGTACGACTTTTTTCTTTATTAGCAATAGATGATGGCTAAAAAAGTCAAAAAACAATAATATGGGGTAGCTTTCCGTTAATGAGATAATATGTTTAGACAATTACGTAATTATACTATATATCTATTTATCACTTTATTTGCCCTGTGGCAGTGTGTCGATGCAATGGCACTGCCGCTTGACAGTTATGCCCCGTCGTCGCGGTTTTCTTCCGGACGCTGGGTGAAAATCGCTGTCGAGGAAACCGGCCCGCATCTTATTACTGCCGAGCAGCTGCGCCGTTGGGGATTCAATGACGTGAATAAAGTGCGTGTCTATGGTTACGGCGGCTACACCATGGATGAAAAACTGACCACTGACGGTTATATAGATGATATTCCGGAAGTGCTTTCCGAGTCTGTAGCCAAAGGTCTGGTATTCTATGCCATGGGCCCGTATAATCTGGAGAAACTCAACGGAATATGGAGCCGCCGACCTAATTATTACTCGCAGAAAGGTTATTATTATCTCGCTGAGAGTGAAGAAAGCCGTGTATCTGCAGCGGTTACCGCAACTCCCGGAGCGACGGGAACACCCGCTACTACATTTACAGAGACTGTGACTCATGAACTTGAGCAGGTTTCACCTGGCTCGACGGGACATGAGTTTCTTGGTGAGAATTTTATGCAGCGCCCCGTGCAGGCGTTTAAATTTGACCTGCCCGGTACGACGGATGATGCCGTCAGCTTCAGGTGTCGGTTTGCCGCAAAGACTGTAGGCGCCTCGGGCCGAATTTCCTATAACGTCAATGGTGAGAATGTCGCAGACAGTGGAAATGACATCGTCCCCGTGTCATCGGATGATCAAAAGCTGCACTACGAGACCAGAACCATGACTCATGATGTGACCGTAAATGGTCAGTCACTGGAGCTTACAATAAGTTTTAGCTCTGACGGGTCGGTACGTCTGGCACGTCTTGACAATATCAATATCAATTATCAGCGTGCATTGTCGATGAACGACGGTGTGCTGACGTTTCATTCTCCCTCCCGATCGCTGAGTCTGTCAGGAATTACATCCGAAACAAGGGTTTGGGATGTGACCGATCCCTCCGCTCATCGTGTCGTTGATTTTGAGCGTTCCGGCAGTAATGCCTTGTGGAGTGTTTCGGCGCCTGCCGGTGAGAGAAATTATGTCGCGTGGAACCCGGATGCCGCAATGCCGTCACCCGCTTATGTCGGTATAGTGGGCAATCATGACCTGCACGGTGCTCCGGTGCCTGAAATGGTAATAATCACTGCGTCACAGTGGAAGGAGCAGGCTGATAAGCTTGCCGATCTGCATCGCAATGATCCCTTGCGGCCGCTTGATGTGATGGTGGTGGATCAGGATGAGGTGTTTGATGAGTTTGCATCCGGCGTGGCTCATATAGGTGCTTTCCGCAGGATGCTGAAAATGATGTGGGACCGCGGTGGCGGCAGCGCATCATCTGAAAGCCGTCTGAAATACGTGCTTCTGATGGGTCGTGCGATATATGATCATCGCCGTATCACTCAGGAGGTGAAGTCGCTGACGATGCCCCTGATGCCGCAATGGCAGACTGAGGACGGAGGTTTCGATAACACATCATATACTACCGAAGATTACCTTACCTTTTTACGTGACGGTTCAGGAGCTATGGACGGTACTGACTATCACTGTATCAGTGTAGGTCGTATTCCGGTGACTGATAAGAAAGAGGCGGAGGGAGTAGTTGCAAAAATCGAAGCCTATATGAACGACCGCACCGACGGTCAGTGGAAGAACCGTGTGCTGCTCGTTGCTGACGACGGTAAAAAGGATGAGGATAATGTACACATGCGCCAGATGGAGAAAGTGGCCGGAGTACTCTCTTCCACTTCAGGCGGCAGCAACCGACTGTATGACAAGGCTTATGTCGATGCGTTTCCCGTGGTCAACAATGTGGCTGATGGCGCGCGTGACCGGATGTACGGCAAATTGAAGCAGGGGGTGGCCTGGTGGTGGTTCATAGGCCATGCCAATGAGTTCAGCTGGACCGGCGAGGGCCTGCTGACCCTCAATGACCTGAAGAATGTCAATTTTACGCATCAGCCCATGCTGTATGCCGCGACATGCGACTTCTTGCGTTGGGATGTCACGACAATCTCGGGCGCTGAAATGCTGTTCATGGCCCGCAACGGTATTATCGGAGCAATCGCTGCCACGCGTCCTGTGCTGATTTCACTCAATGAGCGGATATCGCTTGCCATGGCGGCACAGACATTCGCAACCGATGAAAACGGACTTGCGCTGACAACCGGAGAGATAATGCGACGTGCAAAAAACACTCTTCTCACGCGTGACACCAACAAGATGAGATATGTGCTGCTCGGCGATCCGGCGCTTGCCGTGGCCGAACCGCAGTATAACATGGTGATAGACCGTATCAATGGGGAGACGGTGACTTCTGATGCCCAGGTGACACTAAAGGCGCGTCAGCTTGTTAACGTCGAGGGACACGTAGTTGATAAAGCCGGTGCGCTTGCGGCCGGTTTTGCCGGAGTGCTTACGTCAACCTTATACGATGCCGATTATAGCACGACCTCGCTCGGACACAATGATAACGACCGCATGACATTTGAGGAACGCGGTGAGCGTATTCATGTCGGTACGGGTCGTGTAGCGGATGGTAAGTTCAGTTTTGTCATTGACATGCCCTCGGAGATTGCGTCAAATTTCCGTCCGGCTACCCTCAGTGTATATGCCTCTTCCGAAACCGGAACTGATGCTGCCGGAATAACACGCGATCTGTATGTCTACGGTTACGATGATTCGCGTGACAGTGACGTAACGCCACCGGTAATCGAAACATTCTATCTTAACAGTGAGATGTTCCGTGACGGCATGACTGTCAGTCAGGCTCCTATCGTGATCGCCAGGGTGAGTGATGACTGCGGTGTCAACCTGTCATCATCGGGCGTGGGACATCAGCTGTCGCTGCTGCTCGACGGTAACGAGGCATGTCAGGATGTTGTCTCATATTACGTCCCGGGTGATGATGGTCCGTTGTGGGGCACATTGCGATATCAGCTGAGCGGTCTTTCCGAGGGTGCCCATACGTTGCGTCTGCGTGTGTGGGATACGTCCAATAATATGGCCGAGAGTACGATCGCATTTAATGTCAATGCCGGAGCCCGGGCCGAGATCATCAATCTTTACACCGATGCCAGTCCTGCTACCGACCATGCTGATTTCTATGTCGAGCATAATCGTCCCGGAAAGGCAAGTGCCGTTACCGTGACAGTATATGACCTGATGGGCCGTATAGTGTGGAGCGGAGGCCATAGTGCCGCCGACGGTGATGAGATGGGTGTACCTGTGACATGGAATCTTACCGATATGGGTGGCCGCCGTGTGCCCAGAGGTATATATGTGTATCGTGCTGTCGTTACCGTAGATGGTGAACAGCATGCCTCAGCTTCGCGTAAATTGGCTGTTACTGCAAGATAATTGCTCCTGAAGCCCGTGTGATTGTGAAAAAAATTTGCGTCACTAAGGAAATTATGTTAATTTTGCGACTTAAATGAGCCGTTGGGCTCACATAAATTGTTATTAATAGAAAAAATAAATAATTACTATGGCTGAACAGGATCAGAAACCTTCTATCGAGCTTGAAGAGCTTGCGAAGGATAATCAGGAGTTGAAAAACAATGTTACCCGTGGTCAGAAGTATCTGATGTGGGGTATGATCGTGATTGCTATAATTGCGATTGTAGTGTTGATATATATGTTCTTTGTGCATAAACCCGGTATCACCGCTGCCAATGAGGCTGCTTCAAAGGCTGATATTGAGCTTGCTCAGGGAAATGACTCGACCGCTCTTGCCCTCTATCGTGTGGCTGCTGACAAGGGTCACGATGCAGGAAGCCGCGCCGCTCTTATGGCTGCTACCCTTAGCTACAGAAACGGTAACTACGAGGCTGCGCTTAGCGATCTCAAGAAGTTTAAAGGCAATGATGAGATCGTAGCTGCCGCCGCCAAGTCGCTTGAAGGTGACTGCTATGTAAATCTTCAGAAATATCCCGAGGCTCTCAAGGCTTATGACAAGGCTATCAGCGAGAGCAATGACAACGCGCTTTACACTCCTCTCTTCATGATGAAGAAGGCTACCGTACTTCGCGCTCAGGGCGATTATGCAGCAGAGCTGAAGGTGCTGGAGTCTATCAAGGAGAAATATCCTGAATATGGCAACCAGTATCGTCTTGATATCGACAAGTATATTGCCCGCGCAAAATATCAGGCAGAGAACAAGTGATAATTCAAGTAAAGAATACAGCTACGGATGCGTCGCATGATGCGTCCGTAGTTTTTTTGTAGGGATACAAAAAAATGAGAGTGCACTTCTTCACAGGAGCACACCCTCTCATAACCAAAATTCAAGTATATATTTCGTAGAGTCTAACAATTATCGATGCACGACCAAAGTAGGGCTGGTGCAATCTTAGGAGTAACATCAACCATTTGTTATAAGGTAGAAGAATAAAGAATTGAGTAGATAATAATGTTTTTTCCTAAGCCTTAGATCTTTATTAAACTGATGCAAAGTTACTACATATTCTTGAAATAACGTGCCTGAATTCTGCTAATTAAATATAAAGGTGATTTTTCTGATAAACAATCTGTAAATTACTGTTATATAGCGTATTAATGCTCGATTGTGGCATATTTCTGGGAAATTTGGGGTAATTTATGTAACACAATTTAGGTGAATTTTCTTTTGATTTGATAATTTTTACATCTGAATATTGTGCATTTTGTTATTTTAAGATTTGTGGGCGGTATTATGCACTCATAAAATTAACTCACCAAATGCAGGATAATCCGCTAAAGTTGTGTAAATTTGTGAATTAAATCAACATTACCTTTACATGAACGAGGAAAGCCTTAGTCAATTATATTTGAAAGATACGGCATTTCAGAATTTGATGCAGCGCCGCATCTTTAATGTCCTGCTTGTTGCATCCCCCTATGATGCCTTTATGATGGAGGAGGATGGCCGCGTTGAGGAACAGCTTTATTTTGAATATGTGGCGTTGAACCTTAGTTCGCCACCGCGAGTCACGAGGGTCTCGCATGTCAACGAAGCTGTCGCCGCTATCGAGAAGAAAAATTTTGACCTTATCATAATGATGCCGGGTGTCGATGTCAGTGAGACTTTCAATGGCGCCAAGCTGCTTAAGAGCCTCACACCTAATGTCCCGATCATTGTATTGACCCCATTCTCCAAAGAAGTGTCCCGTCGTCTGGCCAATGAGGACCTGTCGGCTGTGGATTATGTGTTCAGCTGGCTCGGTAATGTTGATCTTCTTCTTGCAATTATCAAGTTGCTTGAGGATAAAATGAATGCTGACACGGATATAAACGAAGTAGGTGTACAGACTATTCTGCTCGTGGAGGACTCCGTGCGTTTTTACTCTTCGGTGCTTCCGGTTATCTATAAGTTCCTGCTGAAGCAGTCGTTGATATTCTCTACCGAGGCGCTCAATGAGCATGAACAGATGCTGCGTATGCGCGGACGTCCAAAAGTGATGCTGGCACGTGACTATGAGGAGGCCGTGGCTATGTATGAGCGTTACGGCAAGCACATGCTCGGTGTGATCAGCGATATCTCTTTCATGCGTGAAGGTAAGAAGGATAAATCCGCCGGACTGAAGCTCGCCGAGTATCTTCGTGAAAAAGATCCGTATCTGCCGATTATCCTTGAATCGTCAGAGACTGAAAATGCCGCAAAGGTGGAGGCTATAGGCGGAGTCTGGATTGATAAGAACAGCAAGAAGCTTCCTGTCGATCTGGGCAATGCCATCATGCGCGATTTCGGTTTCGGTGACTTCATTATACTTGATCCTGAGAGCGGGAAAGAACTGTTGCGCATACATGACCTGAAGGATCTCCAGCGTCATATATTCGATATTCCGGCAAAGTCATTGCTTTACCATGCAAGCTACAATGATATCTCGCGGTGGCTGTACTCACGCGCTCTTTTCCCGATAGCTGAGGTTGTCAAGGCTCACCGTTTCACTGATATTTCGGAGGCCCCGGCTGTGCGCCAGCTGTTCTTCGACCTTATCGTGAAATACCGAAAGATGAAGAACCGTGGTGTGGTGGCGATATTCCGCAAAGATCGCTTTGACCATTACAGTAACTTTGCCCGAATCGGACAAGGCTCGCTCGGAGGTAAGGGCCGCGGTCTGGCGTTTATAGACTCGATTATCAAGAAATATCCGATATGCGACAATTTTGATGGGGTGACGGTGACGATACCCCGTACGGTCGTGATCTGTACCGACATTTTTGACGAATTTATGGAGAGTAACAACCTTTATCCCGTCGCACTGTCAGATATCAGTGACGAGGAGATATTGCGTTACTTCCTGCAGGCCCGTCTGCCGGAACGTCTGATCGAGGATTTCTACGCACTGTTTGAAGTGGTTGACCGTCCGCTTGCCATACGTAGCTCAAGCTTGCTTGAAGATAGTCATTATCAGCCTTTTGCCGGTATTTATTCGACATACATGATACCTCATGTCACCGATAAATACGAGATGCTGCGTATGTTGAGCGACGCCATAAAGAGTGTCTATGCATCGGTGTTCTACGCCGACAGCAAGGCTTACATGACTGCCACGAGCAATGTGATCGACCAGGAAAAGATGGCGGTAATAATTCAGGAAGTGGTCGGTGAACGTCACGGAGACTATTATTTCCCGTCATTTTCAGGTGTGGGCAGGTCGCTCAACTATTACCCCATCAATGATGAGATTCCGGAGGACGGAGTTGCGGAAATTGCGGTGGGACTTGGTAAATACATCGTTGACGGAGGCCTCAGCCTGCGTTTCTCTCCGCGTCACGCTGACCGCGTGCTGCAGACCTCCACGCTCGATCTCGCCCTGCGTGATACCCAGACTCACTTCTGTGCCCTTAACATGAAGGATGTCGAGGCTCCAACGTTCAAGGTTGACGACAGCTTCAATATAGCGAAATTGCGTATTCAGGATTTTGCCAATACCGGTGCGTTGCGCTACATGGTGTCAACTTACGACTTCCGTGACCAGATAATACGTGACTGTGATGAAGGGGAGGGCCGTAGGGTTGTTACGTTTGCCAATGTGCTTCAGCATGATGTATTCCCGCTGGCCCAGATCACTGATTTCATGCTCACCAAGGGACAGGAAGAAATGGGCCGTCCGGTAGAGATTGAATTTGCCGGTGTGCTCAATGTCACTCCGGAGGGTAAAGGCACTCTCTACTGGCTTCAGATACGTCCTATTGTCGAGAAGAAAGATCTTGTCGATGACAGTATCATCAATATGCCCGACGACCGTGTATTGCTCCGCAGCAACACCGCGCTCGGCCATGGAAACATTGAAAATGTGGATACGGTGGTATATGTGCGTCCCGAAACCTTTTCTTCGTCAAATAATTCGCTCATAGCACGTGAAATTGAGAAAATAAATCGTAACTTTACAGAACGTAACGAAGGGTATGTACTGATAGGCCCGGGACGCTGGGGTTCAAGTGATACTGCTCTTGGTATTCCTGTCAAGTGGCCGCATATATCGTCGGCGCGCCTGATTGTAGAGTCCTCGCTGAGTAATTATCGCATTGAGCCGAGTCAGGGTACTCACTTCTTCCAAAATCTTACCTCATTCGGCGTGGGCTACTTCACAATCAATCCGTCATCTAACGATGGAATCTACGATGTGGATTATCTTGCAAGCTGTCCTGCGGTGTATGAGAGTGATAAGATCAGGATAGTGAAATTTGACCGTCCCCTTGTGATCGGTATAAACGGCCGTAAGGGTGTCGGCGTGGTGCTTAAACCCGAAGTGCCTGAAGTGTAATGGAATAAAGTAAAATTGCTATATGTCATTTTTTAGCGCTTTGGCTCATGCTTTCGGCTTCGGAGGTGATGACGGGATCGATGATAATGCTCCGTCAGCCCTCGTGACGCCTTATCATAAGCCTGAACCGCTTCAGGAAGCGGCGCCGTCGGCTGATGCTCATGAGGAGTCGCCGGCAGCTGTTAACCCGCTTCCGTCATCAGCTGATGAGGCTCCTGCATTTCCGCTGACTTTCTTTGACGGAATTCTGGAGGTATTTAACAACGCACAGCCTGATTTCATCAAGGCATGTCTTGACCGGGAGGCACAGCGACGTTATCTGTATGACACGCTCGGCGCTTCATTCAGTGCCTTTCTGGCCGCGCAACGCAGTGACATGGAGCATGAGTGCGAGAGCCGGCTCGGACAGGTACACGGACATCTTAGAGAGGAGATAGCCTCGCTCAAGGAGCAGCTTAAGAATGCCGAGGACAAGGCGTCCAAGGCCGGTGACAAGGTGCTCAGCGGTGATCGCCGCCAGCGTGCGCTTAATGAAAAAATCAAGGAAATGGATCTCCGCATCCGTGAACTTGAGGCTGAACGTGAGCAATATGAACTGGAGAACAAAAGTCTCCTGAATAAGCTGAAAGTTGCCGAGGTCCTTGAGGCTGACCGTGCTGCCGCTGCTGTTGAAGATACTTCTTCGGCCGAGGAGATGAACTCTTTGCGCACCAAGGCCAATCAGGCCAATTTCATCATCACTCAGCTTAAGGCCGAGGTTGAGAAGCTTAAGAAAGAAAATGAAGAGAATGCCGAAGTATACAAGTCGCGCATGCAGATGAGCGACAGGATGCTGTCGGAGATACGTAATACCAATCACCACTCCGGAGAAGCCGTAAAGGAGCTTCAGGCACGTGTGGAGGAACTGGAAGCTTCCGTGGAGTCAAAGACTGCCGAGAATGAAAGACTGGCTTCGGAGCTTGCCGAGGCTAAGGCTTCATTGCCTAACGCAGAGGATGTGATGCGTAAGGTTGAGGAATTTGAGTCAGTGCTTAACAAGCGCGATGAACGTATCAAAAGCCTGAAAGAGGAGCGTGACGAGTTGCAGAAGCGTGTCGACGCACTTGAACATCCTGTGGTGAGTATCGCAGCCGAACCTGAGGCAACCATTCTTGACAAGCCACGCCGCAAGCGCAAATCCAAACCGAAAATATCGGCTATCGACGAGACAATTGACGGTACAGAGTGGCTTGTAGCGGCACCGCCTGAAAAACCGGGGAAAAGTATCGCTCCGACTCCTGATCCTGATTTCGGCTATCAGGAACCACCGAAAAAGACATCGCCGATTAATGATGCACAGATGTCGCTCTTTTAATAACATGTAATTAATCACAGTCATGAATATAAGAATTATAGGACTTGTTTCAGCCATGATGCTGAGTCTGCCCGCGATGGCCGGTTCAGTTGTCGAGGATATCGCATCTTATGTGTATCCGGCCAACCGAGCCAAAGGGCCCGGTGCGATGCATTATATGGCTGATGGCAAAACGTATGTGGCGCTTGCCGATGACAATACCAGACTTGTCCGTTACGACATCCGTAGCGGCGAGGAGGTCGGCGTTATCATCGATGTAAACACTACCCGCGACAATAAGGTGAAGCAGATCGGCGGATTTCAATTCAGCGCCGATGAATCGCACATTCTGATCTATGATAAGTCTACTCCCGTTTACCGTCGCTCGTTCAAGGCCTCGTATTATGTTTATGAAGTGCGTCACAACGTGCTCACTCCGCTGAGTATCGAGCATCCGGTACAGCAGGCACCGATATGGTCGCCTGACGGCCGTATGGTCGCCTTTGCCGCTGACAACAATATCTATGTGCGTAAGCTTGATTACAATACCGAAGTGGCCGTGACCACCGATGGTGAGATCAACAAGGTCATTAACGGTACTGCCGACTGGGTTTATGAAGAAGAATTCGGTGTCACCTGTTCCATGGCATGGGCTCCCGATAACTCCACCCTCTGCTACATACGCTATGACGAGAGCCGTGTACCGTTGTACTCATTCCCTCTGTATGAAGGTACATGTAATCCGATGCCTCAGTATGCATTATATCCTGGCAGTTATACCTATAAATATCCTGTAGCCGGCGAGCCCAACTCTACTGTAAGCCTTCGCAGCTACGATGTCGACACCCGCAAGACCAAGACTATTGAGTTTAATGACGGGCGTATTGAATACATACCCCGCATAGCCTATGCCGGCAGTGCCGACCGTCTTATGGTGTCGACTCTCAACCGTGCCCAGAACAGGCTTGAGGTGTACAGCGTAAATCCTAAGTCGACCGTCGCCCGTTCGGTATATGTTGACGAGGTTCTCGACGGCTGGATCGAGGAAGACGCATACCAGGGTGCCGTATATTATCCTGACTTTTTCGTGATCGCGTCGGAGCGCTCAGGCTATAATCAACTGTATCAGTACAGCTATGCCGGTTCATTGATGCGTCAGCTGACCGAAGGTGACTATGACGTTACGGCATATTACGGATATGATGCCGCCAAGGGACTGCATTATTATCAGTCGACAGCATCCGGTCCTATCAACCGCGTTGTCAGCTCGGTTGATGCAAAAGGACGCGTCAGCATGATAGGAGAGGAGCAGGGTACCACCGCCCTGAGCTTTTCATCTGACATGGCTTATTACACGATGTCTTACAGCAACGTGACCACACCTCCGGTATATACTCTTTATGGCGGCGGCAAGAAGTTGCGCGTGCTTGAGGACAATGAGGCGCTTCGTCAGCGCATGGCTTCAATGCCTGTAAAGGAGTTTTTCCAGTTCAATTCAGCCGGCAACATGCTCAACGGCTCTATACTGAAGCCGCTTGACTTCAGCCCGTCGCGCAAGTATCCCGTGATCATGTCACAGTACAGCGGTCCTGGTTCGCAGGAGGTTCTCAACCGCTGGCGCTTTGACTGGGACTACTACTACGTGCAGCAGGGATATATCGTAATAAGCGTGGATGGCCGTGGCACAGGTGGCCGCGGACGCGAGTTCAAGATGTGTACCTATCGTAATCTGGGTAAATATGAGACCGAGGATCAGGTTGCCGCTGCCAAGTATGCACGCGCGCTCCCATGTGTGTCGAAGGTCGGTATCTATGGCTGGAGCTTCGGTGGTTACGAGACTCTTATGGCCGCTTCATCTTACGGCTATGACGCAGCGGTGGCGGTTGCTCCCGTGACATCATGGCGTTACTATGACTCAATCTATACCGAGCGCTTCATGCTTACTCCGGCCGAGAATGAGGACGGATACAATGAGAGCGCACCTATAAATAAAGTGTCGACCATGAACACTCCCTTGCTCATCATGCATGGCACTGCCGATGACAATGTGCATCTTATGAATACGATGCAATATGTGTCGGTGCTTCAGAGTGCGGGTAAGATGTGCGATATGTTCCTGTTCCCGAATATGAATCATTCCATCAACGGCTGTAACGCGCGCGCCTTGGTCTACGGCCGCATGTTGGAGTTTTTTGATGCTAAATTAAAATAACGTCATGTCTACAGAATCACATAAAGCCAGTACTTATGGCCTGAGCACGCTTCTGTCCACCTGGGTGTATTCCGCGGTGGCAATAATGAGTGTGTACATCTGTTCTATGTTCATCACAAAACAGTGGCTTCCGATCGAGGTGCTTGCCGCATCATTGTGGATGATGATCCGCAGCCGTATGCAGCGCAATGTCGCCGTTGAGACCTGTAACATGCTTTCTGCGGTAATGGCTTTCGCATTGTTTGTCACTGCAGCCGTAATGATAATAATCAATATTTATTATCTGAAATTCATCGATCCGCAGGAATATATTCTCGGCACAGCCAACAAGCGTATTCCTTACGTTGTCAGCCTTGTCATGATGCCGTCGATATTCTTCGTTACACTCGGGGCATATATCCTCAAGCCGCGTCTCCCCATCTGCCGAGGCTGCGCACGCAGTTATGACAACCCCGGAAGCCGTGACTATCTGCCGATGATGCTTACCAAAGAGACCAACTACCAGTTGCGTCTGCTCGTGATCATTTCCGCAGGCCTCACTATTTACAGCTACATTTATTATTTCAGTAATTACTGCAATATTAATTACAGCGTTACCGATAGGGTGTGGTACATATACACACCGCTTACTGTGCTTCTGCTGACATGCATATTCCTTGCGCGGCGTTATAAAGGTCTGCTGAACTTTTATAGTGACAACATAGTAGGTGATGCTGTAAACTCAACGTCAAGCAAGCTGCGCTATCTCATCGTATGCGGTGATCTGGTGTACCTTAATGATCCTGAAGCTGATGACAGGGCTATCCGTATCGATACACCGGCCATCGCCAAAATACCGTTTAAGGAGGAGGTCAGCATGTCAAACGCCATCGATCGCTTTGTCGCATTGTCAGGATGCAAGTCCTCTGACTTCGAACTGCGTTTCCTTTACGAAAACAGCAATCCGTTGGTTGACACCAATATGTATCACTACCTTTGCACCGTCGAGAATAAGAACATCATCAATACCTCGCGCATACGCGGCCGGTGGCACACTCTCCCTCAGCTGATGACGATTATTGAGCATGGCATGGCGTCGAAACTGCTTGTGCATGAATATAATCGTATCCGCACCATAGTACTTACGCATAAGACGTATGACCGTCAGGGTATGCGCAGGTACAATATAAAGCATTATATGCCTTCATTCCGCCTGCGTGACCTGCAAGGCATGAAGGTTGACTTTAACGATCCGATCTGGCTCACGATAGCTGACTATAACGAAGATAACCGGTTCTTCAAGATACGCCGCTTCTTCCGTAAGCATTTCAAGGGCTATGACTTCTAAACTCGTCGCTATTGTAGGACCGACCGCATCCGGAAAAACATCACGTGCTGTCGGTCTTGCTCGTGCTTTGGGGGGCGAAATTATCAGTGGCGACTCCCGTCAGGTGTACCGTGGCATGGATCTCGGTACAGGGAAGGATCTGGAAGAATACGGTGAGATCCCTTATCACCTCATTGACATAATGCCTGCCGGAAGCAAATATAACCTCTACGGTTATCTGCGTGACTTCAAGACTGCCGTCGATGATATCAGGGCGCGCGGGCATGTGCCGGTATTATGCGGTGGAACAGGCCTGTATGTGGAGAGTGCCATTGCCGGACTTGCCCTGCCGGAAGTGCCTGAGAATCCCGAACTGAGAGCGTCATTGGCAGGAAAGACTCTCGATGAGCTTGCCGCGATGCTTTCGGAAATGAAGACGCTCCATAATGTGACGGATATCGACAGCGTGAAGCGTGCCATCCGTGCAATCGAGATTCAGACTTACTATATCGATCATCCTGAAGTCGCTCCTGTGGCGCGCGGGACGGCTGATACCCGCGAAGCAGTAATACTTGGTGTTGATATCGACCGCGAAGCCCGCAGGCAGCGTATAAGCAAGCGCCTGCGCGACCGCCTTGATGCAGGGATGGTCGATGAGGTGCGTACTCTTATCGACAGCGGGGTAAATCCTGATGACCTTATATATTATGGATTGGAATACAAGTATCTCACGTTATATGTGACCGGTCAGATGGATTATGATACCATGGTGCATGATCTGGAGATAGCCATACATCAGTTTGCCAAACGACAAATGACATGGTTCCGGGGCATGGAACGGCGCGGTCACAAGATCCACTGGCTCCCATACGATCTGCCGGATGCCGAATGGACGGCTCGGGCGATTGAAATCATCAATTCTGAATAAATCATCCATGCGACTCTCTTCTCTCCTCATCCTTCTCTCATTTTCAGTTCTTGACTCGGCCGCTGTATCACGGCATTACATCCGCTTTCAGCAGCCGGCACGTCATTATCCCATTTCTATCGACACCGTCAGTTCAGCCATTGCTATAGAAGCCCGTGCGACCTATGATTTCGGCTCGGGTCGTTCAGGTATCACACATGACTGGTGGGCGATATGCTGGAATTATACCGATTCTCTCAATTACGATTATCTGCGGATCAACCTGCGGCACACCGATTTCGGCACGATAACTGACAATCGGGTAGCAATGCTGTCACTCGGCCGATGCACTGACGGTAAGCATGCTGACACATTCAGTAAGGATGTCAAAGAGGGCATCGAAGGCGGTTACGGCGCTAATTCACTGGCACTGGAATGGTATGACGGACATCTGCATGTTTTTGTCGGAGCAAAGTTTCTCTCGGAGGGTATGGTTGCGGCCGTACCGCTGCCGGTATCAGCTTCAGCTGCCATAATCTCATCCTCACCACTCGATCTTCATTCGGTGGTCATCGAGTCACGTCCCGACATGATGCGTGTACTTGATACCGGCCTTACGGTTGATTCGGTATCAGCTTATCTGGCTGCCTCTGTTGACCCTGTCGAAGGAAAATGGCATTATCTTGACCGTGATACCGATGACCGGTATGCGCGTGCAGGCGGAAAATACTCACTTTACATAATACGTGATACAGACGGCAGCTACATGATGCTATATGCCGGAGGAGGGGAGACCAATGCAAAGAAATGGCGCCCCTGTATGCTTAAGGGACGCCTTATACCTACGCCTTTTGAGGCGCATTATGATCTGGTGTGGTATGACAGTATGATGGAGCCTGTCGACGACGAATGTCATGCTTCGGTCGACGATGCGGGAGTGCTCACGCTCTCATTCCCCATCCATCTGTCGAGCCTGCGTTTTTACCGCAAGTAGGGTTGCGGTCATTCGATCTGCCGTATCTGATCGGTCGCTTTGGTGTACTCGAGTTTGTAGTTCAACATCTGGAGTGTGATGGTGCGCGGGTCATTGTAGGCGGCATATACCTTGTCGAGGACTTCGAGTTCAGTAAGATATCGCACCACGGTCTCCGGCATACGATCGGTGATAAACATTACCGGCAGGGTAGAGCCGTTACCGTTAAATGTCAGCCAATTGTAATTGGAGTCGAAGGTTATGGTCGAGCCGCCTCTTACGGTAACCTTATATACATCATCGGTTTCTGAATAGCCACTTATACCCGACATAGGATAATATGTCGACACAAAATCAGCGATTTTGGTGGGTACCTCGTCCCAAGGGCTATCGGTACACGCTATAAACAGTATAAGCACTAAAGTGGTGAGCAGACCTTTAATTCTAAGCATGACAACAAAGTGTAATAGGAGTTATGTATTTACCTATACAACAGCTGTCAGCGCTCCATTGTTCAGGCAAGACGTCCGGTACAGTGCACGGCTATCAGCAGCAACAGCATGTCGTCGTCGGCGATGCCTCCGAGCTTCCCGCGCAGCAGCTCCAGCAGCCTGGCCTTACGCTTTTTGACGGTTATTTCTGCCATGCCGAGCAGCTTAGCGATCTCGGCATTTTTAAGTCCCTGTTCAAAACTAAGGTCAAATATCTCGCGGTATTTCTCCGGGAGTGACTCTATGGCGGCATACAGCATGTCGAGTGTCTCGTTTTCAATATATGCCAGCGAGAGATCCCTTTCGGCCGTATCGTCATTGCTGTCGGTGTAATTACGGCGGGCGTTGTTCTTGCGCATCATGTCTACCGCGCGGTTGTAGATGCATTTGAGCAGATAGGCATACCACTGTTCGGGTGTGTAAAGCTCCTCACGGTGAGTGTAGGTGTTCATTACGGCATCCTGCACGCAATCCTCAGCCATATAGGCCAGTTCAGGTTCAAGTAACCGGGAGGCATATATGAGCAGACCGGAGTACATGCGGTCATAAAAAGGTGACATTTCTCCGGCTATAAATTGATCATATATGTATTGCTTGTCATACATTCTGTCGGCAAAAGTAAGTGTTTTAAATCTGTTTTGCAAAATTTGATTGATATTTCATGCTTAGAGGGCTGTAATTTTTCAGTTGGAAAGTTTTTTCGTTTTTTAATGTAAAAAAGATGAAATTTACTGTATACTTTTTCCGCCCTATTACGTGTACTATGAAACCAACTATTCATTTATGGGATTTAAGAGACATATTTTAGCAGCTGTATGCCTGCTTGGAGCCATCTCGATGTTTGCAGAGGAGGCTGTAGTTCTTAAGGGAAATTTAAAAGGAGTAGATCCCGGCAAGGTTCTGGCGCTTTACTCTTACACGTCTGATTTCTGGGAACGAGAGTTCAAATTTTTGACAGGTGACTCGGTGACCGGAGATTACTCGCTGGCTCTTGACATGCCGGTTGACCGGTGTGAGCTCGTGCTTAATACCGGTACCAATGTGTTTACCATGGTGGTTGAGCGCGGCAAGACCACTGTGATGGATGCCGATGTTACTGATATGCGTGCGCCTAAAGTCACCTTTGGCGGTGACAATGTCGAGATCAACCGTTTTTACCATACTTTCGACAGTCTTTATACCGGAAAGAGATCGGATGATCCGAATTACCGTAAGCAGATGCGCGATTCCTATGCGCAGATACGTCCTCAGCTCGACCGTATACCTGATGCGGCTGACCGGGAGTATTACGGCCGCCTGTTTGACATGAAACTGAACATGGCGCTGTGCAACAATATATGGTATCTGACTCAGGATCGTGAAATGACACCTGAGGAGGCCGCCGAGAAAGAGGCCATAATGCTGAGCATTGATCCGAATGACCCATTCATGAGCCTTGCCGAGGCCGACGGTACCTGGCTCGACTGGCGTCTCGGCAATCCTAAATTTGTCACTATGGTTACCCCCGATGACTTTAAGGCTCTTGAATTAATCGACTCTTGTGTCACCGAGCCGGGCAACCGCCGCCGCATGCTTAACAGCCGTGGTGTGTATTTCTTCCGCAATCACTTCCCTAAAGTGGCTGATGTTGACCGCTTTATGCCGCGGTTTCGTGAGATAGCCGCCGCTTATCCCGACCTTGTCGAGCGTTATGAGGCTGAGGCTCAGAAAGTTTATGCCACAGCGCCCGGGAAGCCGGTTACCTATCATCCGGTACTTGAGACTGTCGATGGCAAGACCATCATTTTCAGCGATCTTTTCGGTAAAGTGATGTATATTGACATCTGGGCCACATGGTGCGGTCCTTGCTGTGCCGAGATACCCTATCTTGAAAAACTCGTGGAGCGTTTCAAAGGCCGTGACGATATCAAGTTTGTCAGTCTGTCGATGGATGCTACCCGTGAGCCGTGGCTTGCCAAGCTCGACCGTGACAAACCCTCTTGGGAGCAATACCGCCTCAGCGAGGAGGAGGCCGACAAGCTGATGAAGGCTGTCGGATTTGACTCGATCCCGCGTTTCTTTATCATCGCTTCTGACGGCACATTCATTTCGTCAAATGCCGAGCGCCCGTCGGCTGAGGAGATCGATGCTATCCTTGAACAGGCTCTGGCACAGTAAAAATCTACGTGTACAAATTTTTAGTAAAAAAGTGAATTAATGACGTATACTTTTTTTGAGGGATTACGTGTATGTTATAAAATGTTTAATTTAATCACATTATGAATTTACATTCATTATTGATGCCGTCACTGCTGACGGTATTTCTTGCAGGGATTACCGCTTGTGGTAATAAAACCAGTCAGGGTCCGTTGCTCACCGGTCATGTTGACGTTGGCGATGGCATAGAGATAAGTTATGCCTATATTCTGAACAATGATGCCTTGAGCATGAACCGCGGAAAGGTCGAGATTGACTCGCTCGGTAATTTTGCATTTGATGTTGAGCTGCCCGATGACTTTACTTCAGGCGAGATTGAGCTGTATGTCGGTGATAATGTAGCCGGTGCTTATGTGGAGCGCGGCAAGACTTCGCATGTCGACATCGTGTGCTCCCCCTCAGCGGCTCCCGTACTCACGTTCAGCGGTGACAATGTGGATGTCAATGAGTTTGCCAATGTCTATACTCAGGCATTTGACATTATGCAGTATTTCTCAATAGATCCTGCCGAGACCAAGACCAATGCCGAATACCGTGCGCTTCTCGACACTCAGTATGCACGTGTCAACGAGGCTCTTTCAAAGATAAGCGATGACGATACCCGAAAGTATTTCACTCATCTTTCCGAATGTAAATATGATTGTGCCAAGGCTCGCCTTATCATGGATCAGGCTTACAGTGACCAGAAAAAAGTTACCGAATATCCCGAATATATGGAGATCCTCGGCCGTATAGACCCGAATGACGAGATTACAGGCCGTTCGAACCTCATTTATATGTGGTTAAGCGCACAGAACCCTCTTGAAAATGACTGGAGCAATTCTGACGGCGCATATCAGATTCAGGAGCTTGTAATAATTGACAGTTGCATCACCAATCCCGATAATCGCCGCATGGCGTTTAACTCGGTTGCCAGCCAGTATTTTACCTATATGAAGCCTTCGGCCGAAAGCGCCGGCAACTTCATGACTGCCTTCTCGGAGCGTGCCAAGGAGTATCCTGAACTCGTTGCGAAGTATGCAAAGGATGCCGATGCCATTGCCAGTCTTTCAGCAGGAAAGCCTGTCCCGGTTGATCCCGTGCTTGAGGCTCCTGACGGCAGCACCGTTAAGCTCAGCAAGCTCTATGGCAAGGTGCTTTATATTGATGTATGGGCTACATGGTGCGGACCATGCTGCCGTGAGATACCTTATATGGAGAAGCTCGTGGAGCGTTTCAAAGGCAATGACAAGGTGTCGTTTGTAAGCATCTCGGTCGATGAGGACAAGGAGGCATGGCTCAATAAGATCAATGCCGATAAGCCGGAATGGCCCCAGTACCGTCTTGACAGCGAGGCTTCCAAGGAATTCATGACCGGACTCGGTATCAAGGGTATACCTCGTTTCATCATGATAGCTCCCGACGGCACATTTATCAATCCTGATGCCGAGCGTCCGTCGGATGAGAATATCGACACTATTCTCAATAATGCCGTAAAATAATTTCATAATTGACAATCAATCACCGTGGATAAGATTTCCGAATTACTTTACCGCCGCCTTACCGGCTCATTGACCCCTGAGGAGCAGGAACGTCTTGACGCCTGGATTGCCGATGATCCCGCCAATGCCGAAATGGCGCGGCGCCTTGCCGACAGCGAATGGCTCGAGGGCTATTATCGCCGCCGTCGCATGGTCGATACCTCGCGCCCCGCTGCCGATATGCGCAGGCGCCTCGGTGCCATGCGGAACGCCGCCATGTACCGTCGCGTCAAGCGTGGCGCCGCAGTGGCTGCTGTCGCTGCAGGACTTATCTACGGTGGCTGGCAGCTATGGCGTGCTGACAGCACTCTTGATGCCGCTAAGCAGCCGGAAGTGGCCCAGATTGATGCTGCCGGCGAGTTTGACGACATTCATCCAGGTCAGATCAAGGCTCTCCTCCGTTCCTCCGGCGGTCAGTCGCTGACTCTCGAGGCCGTCGACACGGCGCTTACTGCTCCTGAACTCATAATGACATCTCCCGCACCGCAGGCTTCCGTCGAGGAATTGTGCCTCGACGTGCCTCGCGGCGGTGAGTTCAAGATCATTCTTGAGGACAGCACCGAAGTGTGGCTCAACAGTGAGTCGCAGCTCCGTTATCCCGAACGCTTTGCCGCCAATGAACGTCGTGTTCAGGTGCGCGGCGAGGCTTACTTTGCGGTAAAGACCGATCCTGACCGTCCTTTCTATGTAGAGGCCGACGGACAGGTGATACGCGTCCACGGCACCCGGTTCAATGTGCGCGGCTATGCCGAGGATGAGGCGGTCTACACCACTCTTGAGTCAGGTATAATCTCGCTGGCGCGCAGCGACGGTCAGGGTGGGGAACTGTATATGCTGCCCGGTCATCAGGCCGTTCTTGACAAGGAGGAGAGCAGCGTGTCGATGAAGACCGTCGATCCTGCCGTCATCACTTCATGGCGCACCGGCAGGTTTGTATTCGAGGAGCAGCCGTTGCTGCATATAATGCGTGATCTGAGCCGATGGTACAACTTCGATTACGAGTTTGCCGATCCCTCGCTTAAAGATATCGTGTTTATGGGCAGCATCCCGCGTTATGCCGACTTTACCACCGCCATAGCAATTCTTGAAAAGAGCGGCGGAATTACCTTTACTAATGAAAATGACAAAATTATCATATCCAGGAAAAAACATTAATCACAATAACTAATCATTTTGAAGCAATGAGAATCAGGCTATTAACATTTCTTGCAGTTGCTATGCTGTTTATCCCGGTTGCGGGATGGGCACGCAACTACGATGTGTCGTTCAAAAACGACGACATCGAGTCGACGTTGAATATACTTAAAAAGGCCACAGGCTACGAGTTTGTGTATCAGAAAGATCTTATAAAGGATAAGAGTTTCCGTCTATCGGGCAATTATCAGGATCTTACACTTGAGCAGCTGCTCAACCGCGCACTCAGTCTCTTTGATCTCAGTTGGGAGATCGTTGATAAGACCGTGATACTTAGCTCTATCGATGAGACAAAATTTTATAAAACTCGTCTCGGCGGTATTGTTATGGATGAATTAGGGGAACCTCTTGCCGGTGCTACCGTAAAACTGGATAACTCCACCGCCGCTACCTCTACTGATCTTGACGGTGCGTTCACTCTTCTTGTCGAGGGCCGTAATCCCGTGATTACAGTGAGCTATGTGGGCATGAAGACCAAGTCGATAAAGGTTAATCCTGAAAAGACTCCTTTCATCCGCATCGACATGACGATTGATCCTACGCTGATGAACGAGGTCGTGGTGACAGGTTATCAGAACCTTAAGCGTGAGAATGCTACCGGTGCCTATCAGACCATCACCGCCGAGGACATGGAGCGTCGCTTCACATCATCGATAGCCGAAAATCTTGAAGGCAAGATCCCCGGTCTTGTTACTACTCCTGGTGCCGACGGTGAGAACGGCATCGTAATCCGTGGTGTCGGTACGCTTCAGGCTGCCACCAAGCCTCTTGTGGTTGTCGACGGACTTCCCATCGAGGGCGGTATCGAGACAGTCAATCCTTACGACATTGCCAATATCACCGTGCTGAAGGATGCTGCCGCCGCAGCCATCTACGGTGCCCGTGCATCAAACGGCGTCATCGTTATCACGACCAAGCGCGGCAGCAGTGAGAATATATCAATCGACTTCAATGCCGACGTTACTGTCAGCGAGAAGTATGACTACGATAATATGGGATGGGCCAATGCGGCTGAGATAATTGAGCTTGAGAAATACAACTTCAATTATATGAAGAACATGCCCGACGGCCTGATCATGAATTCTCTGACCAATTACTATAATACCCGTAAGTCTCGTCTTTCCGGTGTGATGCGCGCCCTTATGGGCAATTATCTCGGAGAGGTATCCGATGCCGATATGAACAAGACCCTTGACGATTACGCCTCAAAGGATTACCGCAAGGAGTGGCAGAAGCAGTTTGAGCGTCAGCGCGTACTCCAGCAGTACAACCTCGCCATGCGCGTGTCAGGTAAGGCCCTTTCGTCAAGCATTGTGCTTAATTACAAGACCGATAACATGGGTTATCAGGGTGAGAATACCAACAACCTGACTTTCAGCTATCGCGGCGACCTGAAGGCTGCCAAGTGGCTTGACATGACCCTTGGTGTAAACGTCATCAACACCCGCTCAAAGATGCACAGCAACCGCGTAGGCATCAATTCTTACCGTCCCTGGCGCTCGATGTACAATGAGGATGGCTCACTCGCCGATATGACTGAAGGAGTATATGACACTCTCGAAGCCATGCAGAATCCTGATTATGAACTGAAGTCAATGTGGTATAATCCTATCGCTGAAAAGGATATGGACTATAGCCGTGCACGCCGTACCAATATCCGCAGCTACATTCAGGCCAAGGCAACCATTCTTCCCGGATGGACAGCTTCAGCTCACTTCCAGTATGAGGATATCTATTATAAGAATGATGCCTATACTGAGGCCGAGACTGAGGCCATGCGCAGCCTCTACAACTACTATACCGGCGAGACTACTAAACTTGTCAGTGACTATGATGAATACTGGAATCCTATTCAGGTGCCACAGAGAGTGCTTGTGCACAATATTCCTTACGGCGGCCGTCTGAAACAGAACACCGCTGAAGGCGCATATTATACTTTCCGCGCACAGACCCAGTACAACCGTACATTCCTTGACAAACATTCAATCGATGTTGTAGGTGGTTTCGAGTACCGCGACATGCACGACAAGACATCTAAAACAATTTATCTCGGTTATGATGACCAGACCCAGCAGAATGCAAACACATTTGTGAATTACCGTGAACTTGCCGAGCTTTGGGGTACAGCTTCCGTATTGGGACCTGATTACTCAATGTCAGGGGCTCCCGATGCATCTGATTTTGCCAGCACCGATATCCTTCACCGCTTCTATTCGATCTATTTCACAGGTAACTATGTGTATGACTCACGTTATGCGCTGTCAGGGTCATGGCGTATTGACAAGACCGATCTTTTTGGTGCTGATCCCAAGTTCCGCGGCCGTCCGCTGTGGTCAGTTGGTGCCAGCTGGAACATGCACAATGAGTCCTTCATGCGCCCCTACACATGGATCGATGCCCTCAAGCCGCGTGTAAGCTACGGTCTTACAGGTAACATCGACTCGTCGGTTTCTTCATTCCTTGTGGCTACCATCGACCAGAACTTTGTCAATGCCGGCAATTACGCTACCCTTGACACTCCCCCGAATGACCAGCTGCGCTGGGAAAAGACCGCTACATGGAATGTCGGTATCGACTATTCATTCTTCGGCTATCGTCTGAGCGGTTCACTCGACTATTATCACAAGAAGGGTACCGACCTGCTCGCAACCACTGATCTTGATCCGACCACCGGCTGGAGCATGCTGACAATCAACAATGCCAAGGCTCTTAACCAGGGTGTCGAGTTCCAGCTCAATGCCCGCATCCTTGAGGCTCCAACCCGTAATTCATTCGGTGTAAACGCCTACTTCAACTTCGCTTATAACAAGAACAAGATCCTTGCCGTCAATCATAAGGCTTCGACAGGCCGTGAGAACCTGAATGCATCGACATTCCATGAAGGTTATCCGATCAACTCGCTGTTCTCTTACGATTTCGCAGGATTTGAGATTGATGAAAGCGGCCTGCAGCACTATCTGTGGCGCGACAAGGATGGCGGTGTTCACAATACCGAGCTTGATGACAATGCCTTCCGTCCCGAGGATTGCGTATATTCAGGCAGCCTTGACCCGAAGTATGTTAGCTCATTCACTCCCGAGCTCACATATCGCGGCTTCGCACTGTCAGCCATGCTTTCATATTACGGTGGTCATGTAATGCGTGTCAACACTGACATGTACACTTCCGAAGGTTCTGAATATGGCTATATGCCGGTATTCCTTGAGGCTATTCCGTCAAGCTATCTCAATTACTGGCGTACCGGTGACACATCCAAGTATGTAGCCCACGGATATGCAGGAAGCAATGTCGTCGGTAAGTACACCGGCCAGTATATGAACACTAATGTCGTGCCCGCCGATTACATGAAGCTGCGTAACATCATCCTGACATATACCTTCGACCGCAACCTGACCCGCCATATCGGAGTCAATGAGGCACGTCTGCGTTTCCAGATCAATAATGTGGCTACATGGACACGCAATAAGGCCGACAAGGACCCGGAAGCTGTCACCGCATGGGACGGTACCAATATCCGCAAGGCTCCGCGAAGCTATACTTTCAGTCTTTTCTTAAACTTCTAATTTCTGATTGCTCTTATGAAAAATATAAAAATGATTTCAGCGCTCGCGGCGTTGGTGATGACAATGACTGCCTGTGATGATAAACTCGATATAGTACCGAAAGGTAAGACGACACTTACCAAAATAGCTGATGTCGAACTGCTGTTAAATCAGGAATTCTTTATCGGAGGATCTCCCGCCGATGATCTCGGCCTGATCTGTAATGACGCTTTCCCCGCCTGGGATGACGCCAACTCCATAATGGCATCGCCCTATTCGCTGAGTTATGCTCATTTCATGTATGACGAAGGGGTCGACCGTGTGGCACTGACTGTATCTGACGGACGTTATACCAGTCTGTACAAGCATATCAACTATATGAATGTGGTGATAGAGAAAGCTGCCGAAGCTCCTGATGGCGATGACATTACGAAAGCGCGTTTAATCGCTGAGGCTAAGGTGCTGAGGGCTTATTTCCACTATCTTCTTGTAGGAGTATATGCCGCTCAGTATGACGCCTCAACTGCGGCTGAGCTCGGAGGCATTCCATACGTGACCGATACCGACGTGTCGACGCAAAAGACCAAACTCACGCTTGCCGAGGTGTATGACAAGATGCTTGAGGATTGTACCGATGAGGTGATTTCTGACATGAAAGACTATGTAAACGATGTATGCCGTGTCGACAAGGCTTTCGGCAACGCGGTGCGTGCCAAGGTGCTTATGCAGATGAAACGGTACTCAGAAGCACTTCCCTATGCAAAAAAGGCGCTTGAATACAATAACAAGCTTGAGGACCGCTCGGACGTAAAGGTGACCGGAGTCTGGGATATGCTGAATACATCAGAAAATAATTATTTCTACATGGTCGGCGGTACGCGTGCATGTCCTACTTACGCTACGATGCCTCCGGAAAGTGTAGCATATTTCGATGAGAATGATTATGTGCGCAAGTATGAGCTTGGTTGGCGTGGTCCGACTTGGAGCGCTGACGGCGCGATAAGTATCAGCGGTCTGCCCGGTGGACTCTGCTACCAGAGCTTCGGTACCATGTACAACAACATAGGTATCCGTACGGAGAACATGTATTTCATCATAGCCGAATGTCTTATACGTGCCGGTGAGGTAAAGGAGGGTCTTGAATATATAGACCGTGTACGTCTCCGCCGTATCGAGAATCCCGAACTGTGGGCCCAGCAGTCACTGACCAAGGCTGAGGCTATGGAGAAGTTCCGTCAGTTCCACTATGTGGAGTTCTTCGACGGCTACGACACTTTCTACCTGATGAAGCGCTGGAACAGCGAGCCGGAGTATGCGAGAAACATTACCCGTACTGTCGGTGATCAGACATTTACGCTGAAGCCCGATTCAAAACTCTGGATCCTTCCGTTCCCGTCTAACGCCACCCGCTATAACTCCACACTTACACAGAATTATTAATCCCAGCAGTCAGCCGGAAGAGTCTTCTTTCGGCTGACTTAATATTATCTATATGAGTACAATTTTCAAGTGTATTAAGTCGGTTGCCATTATCGGTATCCTGACTTCATGTGCCGGAGGTGACAACGGCAATTATCCCGAGGGCTTGCCGAGAGCATTGCGCACGGAGCCTAAGGACGGACCCCTGCCCGAGTATTTCGACGAATGTGATTCGTCACGGATCACCATCAATTTCCTCGGTGAGGCTCCAGCGGAGGAGCAGCTTAATATCAACGTGATTTCGGCTGCCGAATTTTCCGAAATGCCTCCGATTGTTCTTGACGGAAGCGGTAAGGTTGAATTTGGAATGCCGGTTCTGGGCACATCGGTACTCTCGATGGGTATGAATGACTTTGAACGCCGCATAGGTTCGGTATGGATCAAGCCGGGGGAGAATGTGAACATATATGTTGACAACCGTCCTGACTCGGTGCGCATGGATGGCCGTAAGGTATATGCCGACGGTTATTACAGCAACATGACCGCCATGATGGCAAAGCACAAAATTGATCATGTGTTCAATCCATTTACGGCCATGGAGATTGGTGGCTACAACATTACCGGTGATGAGTATGTCGCCCAGTTAGCTGTGGCTTACCGCGATTCGCTTGCCGTAATCGAGGCCGATACCGTGCCTCAGATGGTAAAGGAATATGAGCGTGCGGCGCTTAAGGCAGCGTTGCCGGGTATGATGATGATTGATTTCATTATCCGCGGAAGTTATATGATGAGTCATCCCGACAATCCCAAAGTTGATCCGGACTCGGTGAAACTGACGATAAACGATGACAACATCAAGACGCTTTACGGGATTGCCGATCTTAATGACAAGGCCATGCTGCTGACCGAAGTCATGCCGCTGTCAATGTCGCTGCCCAACAAGTCGATAGACTGGACTGCAGGAGGCACTCAAAAAAACATGCTTACAGACATCGCACGGATGCAAGCCATCGGAACCAAGGCCTCGGCCGGACGCCTGACCGACAGCGACCTTGCCGAACTCGGAGCAATGGCCGACGGTGACTTCTACACGGCCGTGGCACGTTCGCTTGCCAACAGCTATCAGGTGAAGTATAATGAGGCTGTGAAAATGATCCACGAACTTCCCGCTGACATCGACCCTGAAAAGATAATCGAGACTATCGCTGCTCCCTACAAGGGCAAGGTGGTGATGATCGACCTGTGGAACACATGGTGCAGCCCGTGCCGCGCGGCGATCGCCGAGAATGAGCCTCTGAAATCGACTACTCTCTCTGATCCCGACATTGTGTGGATATACATTGCCGATGAGTCGTCGCCACTTCCGCTGTATGTGAGCCAGATACCGGCCATAAAGGGCGAGCACTACCGGCTTACTGAGGATCAGGCTACGGCAGTGCACAAGCAGTTTGATCTTGACGGAATACCGTACTATATCCTTGTAGACCGTGAGGGCAATATTGAGGGCCGTCCTGACCTCCGTGACCACGACCTTTATCAAAAAACAATAAAAGAAAAGCTACAGAAGTAGATTCTATAGAAGGACTAACTCATTTACACTGTAATGGGGGGTCGGAGATTGTGAAATCTCCGGCCTCTGTTTTTTTGTAAAGACCGGAAATATATGTAGATTTGTACCGTTAAATGTGAATGTATGTACAGACCCGCTATGTTGATAGCTGCGGCATTGTCGGTAATCGTAAATGCCGGCCACTGCTCAGCGAAAAACCGTTTTGATGACATCAGGACATCGGTGACAAGTTACTTTGACCGCTGGCTGGAAGGGGAGATGGTCCCTTATGTCAGTACCATCAAGTTTAAGAAAGCTTCTGAGATAGAGAAGGCGCGCGACATGGTGTGGCGGGCATGGTGCCGTGCCGATAGCAACGACATGGCCGAGCCGCTTCCTCCGCTCGTGCCGCTTGAGGAGGGGAAGTCCTCTTCCTGGGCCATCCCGGCTGATCTGGAGCCTGACGCGGTGATGCCGTTTTACTGGGGCTACAAGGGTGATTCGGTGCCCGAAGGCGGCCGTCCGCTCTTCATATATCTGCATGGTTCTGGACATAAGACTCAGGAGTGGGCGACTGGACTGCAGTTGTGCAAAAGTTTTGACGATGCACCGTCAGTCTATTTTATTCCGCAGATACCTAACATGGGCGAGTATTACCGCTGGTGGCAGTGCGGAAAGCAGTGGGCATGGCTACGTCTGCTGCGACATGCCCTCGCCTCGAGTGAGATCAATCCTGACCGGCTGTATATCTTCGGAATTTCGGAAGGAGGATACGGCAGTCAGCGCCTGGCCTCGTTCTATGCCGATTATCTTGCGGGAGCAGGACCGATGGCAGGAGGCGAACCGCTGAAAAACGCTCCGGTTGAAAATCTGCGTAACACGGCTTTTTCGCTTCGCACAGGCAGTGAAGACCGCGGATTTTACCGTAACGCACTCACCGCATGGACGGCTGAGGCTCTCGACAGTGTAAGCCGCCTTTCTCCCGGGGTATATGACTATAAGGTGGAGCTGATACCGGGCCGTAACCATTTCATAGATTACAAGCCTACGACCCCCTGGCTTGCCGGTCATGTGAGAAATCCTTATCCGAAGACAGTGACATGGGAAAACTTCGAGATGGACGGCTGGTACCGTAACGGGTTTTATAATATAGCGGTCGACGAGCGTTCCAACGACACTGACTCGACACGCACCCGCTATGACATGACCATCGACGGCAATGACATCACCATGACGGTAAGTGAGGTGACATATACGACCGACATTACCGACCCGCAGTGGGGTATACCGCTGAAGTTCTCCCGCAGCTATGCCCCTGCAACCAAAGGTAGCTTCACGATATATCTCAATGACAAGCTGATCGATCCCTCCAAGCCTGTCACGCTGACCGTCAATGGCCGTGAGGTGTACAGCGGACGTCTGGAGGCCAGTCTGGCCAATATGGTCAACAGCTGCGCCCGTTTCTTCGATCCGGCGCGTGTGTATCCGTATTCTATCGTCGTGAAGCTTTAGCGGCGACGGGCGAAGAAGCGCCGCATCAGGTCGGCACATTCCTGCTCCATGATGCCGCTCACTATTTCAGCCTTGGGATGAAACGGAGAGCGTGAAGTATAGGTGTGGTAGCCTCTCTTGTCGTCAGGCGCTCCATACACCACACGTCTTATCTGGCTCCAGCCTATCGCTCCGGCACACATTATGCACGGTTCCACCGTGACGTAGAGAGTACACTCGGGCAGGTATTTGCCGCCGAGAGTATTTGCGGCGGCTGTGATGGCCTGCATCTCGGCATGGGCAGTCACGTCATTGAGTGCCTCGGTAAGATTGTGGGCACGTGCTATCACGCGTCCTTTGCAAGTGATTACTGCTCCGATAGGCACTTCGTCACGGTCGTAGGCGTGGCGCGCTTCGTCAAGAGCCATGGCCATAAAACGGCGGTCATCGTCAAGCTGTGTCATAGAAGATCAAGTCGCATGCCCTCATGGGCTATTATTGTATCAGGAAATATCTCACGGGCCTCTGCAAGATGGGCCTCTTCATCAGGGTAACTTTTGGAGAAGTGACCGAGTACGAGTTGCCGGGCTCCTGCCAGGGCTGCTATACGGGCTGCCTGGGCTGCTGTGGAGTGACCTCTTGTGCGGGCCTTTGCCAGGTCGGCGGTGATGTATGTTGCCTCGTGATATACGGTATCGACCCCTTCGATGGCACGTGCAACGCGCTCGGCGTAGATCGTGTCGCTGCAATAAGCATAGCTGACAGCGGGATCGGCCGGAGTGGTCAGATAGTCATTGGGTATAACTTTTCCTTCAGGCGTCACATAGTCGGCTCCCTGCTTTATATCATGATAAAGCCTGACGGGAATATCGTGGAAACGCACCATGTCGCCGCGCAGATGGCGTAGCTTGGGCTTTTCCCGGAATATAAATCCGGAGCAGGGTACACGGTGGTAGAGCGGAAACGCCGTTACGGTAAGCGAATCAGTATCAAGCAGCGTTTCGGTAGCGCCGGGGGTAATGATATTGTAGCGCACCTCAAAGGGTCGCTCATGACAGAAGAAGTCGAGCATCGTGCTGAATATTTCAGCTCCTTCCTTGAATGTATGGATCACGATTTCGCCACCTTCGCGCCCGTTCAGGGCAAGGGTGGATATAAGGCCCGGCAATCCGAGGCAGTGATCACCGTGAAGATGTGACAGGAAGATGTGATTGAGACGGGAGAATTTCAGCCGCTGGCGGCGCATGAAAAGTTGTGCTCCCTCGCCGCAGTCGATCATCAGCAGATTGTTGCGGAAGTCAATCACCTGGCAGCTTGGCAGGTGTCTGAGGGTGGGACTCGCGGAACCGCACCCCAGATAATTGATTTGAAACTGAGCCATGCCGCAAAGTTACGGATATTTTCGTAATTTTGCAGATGCAATACTAATTGAAGAAGCGATGAGAATAGGAATTATCGTGGCGATGCAGGTAGAGCTTGACCTGCTTCTGCCGTTGATCAATGAGATTAAGACGATTAAGCACACCGGAGTTACATTGCATGAAGGCATGATCGGAGACAAGATGGTATGTCTGATGCAATCGGGTATCGGCAAGGTCAATGCCGCTGTCGGTGCCATGCAGCTTATCCGCTACTTCAATCCTGACATTGTTGTCAATACGGGTGTTGCCGGCGGTACCGGAGAAGGTGCCCGTATACTTGATGTGGTGGTAGGTGAGCGTGTGGCTTATCATGATGTGTGGTGCGGCGAGCCCAATGAGCGCGGCCAGGTACAGGGTTATCCCCGATATTTCGAGGCTCCGAGCGATATACTGGCTCTTGAATGTCTTAAAGACAACCGCCATATAAAGCGTGGCCTTATCGCGTCGGGCGATATCTTTGTCGATACTCCCGAGGCCCTTGCATCGATAAAGGCCATTTATCCCGGCGTGATGGCTGTCGACATGGAGTCGGCTGCAATAGCCCAGGTATGTTATCTGGCCGGAATTCCCTTCCTGTCGATAAGGGTGGTGAGCGATACTCCCGGAGTGGCTGACAACAGCACTCAGTACCGCAACTTCTGGACTGAGGCACCGCGTCAGACATTTCATGTACTCACTGAATTATTGAACGAACTGTAATGGAAAAGATAGCAAGTTTTACTGTGGATCACCTGAGGCTGCTACGTGGCATATACGTGTCGCGTGTCGATACGTTGCCTTCCGGAGAGTCGATCACCACATTTGACATACGCATGACCGAGCCCAACCGTCAGCCGGCGCTGTCGGGCGAGATACTGCATACGATCGAACACCTTGCCGCCACATATCTGCGTAATGAACCTCAGTGGCGTGACAAGGTGATTTACTGGGGGCCGATGGGTTGCTGCACCGGAAACTATCTGTTGCTGGCGGGCCGTCTCGACTCACGTGATATACTGCCGCTGATGCGTGATACGTTCCGTTTCATCGCCGATTATGAGGGTGATGTGCCGGGAGCGTCGCCACGTGACTGCGGCAACTACAGTTACATGGATCTTGCCGGAGCCAGACGTGAGGCACGCCGCTATCTTGACGAGGTGCTTCTCCCTCTCGGAAGCGGTGACAGCGAAGAGGCGCGCCGGCATCTTACTTACCCTGAATAATGAAAGATATACGCGCGATACGCGGAAAATTTTATATAAATAATCTGATCTCCGAGGGCGAACATGAACATCAGGATTTCAAGTTTGCCATAACTGACGCAGCCAAGATAGCCCATTCCATATCCGCCTTCGCCAACAATGACGGCGGACGGCTCCTTATCGGCGTGAAAGACAACGGTCACATATCCGGTGTGCGCAGCGAGGAGGATATCTATGTCATCGAGCAGGCTGCTACAATGTATTGCCGTCCTGCACAGAAGGTTGAAGTGACAGCTTTTCTATGTGAGGGTGGGGCGGTGGTGCTTCGTGCCGAGATAATGAAGGCGGATAGGCGTCCCGTATATTCACGCGAGACCGACGGCAAGTGGCGCGCCTATTATCGTGTTAAGGATGAGAACATCGTGGCTCATCCGTTGATGGTGCGTGCGTGGGAGCGTATCCAGGCCGGTGAGCGCCTGATGCTCAGTCTGTCGGAGGCCGAGAGTGCGATCCTGAACCACCTTGAGGCGGAGGCAGCTGCCGATGTCGATGCCCTCGTGCGTGCCGCAGGCCTGAGCCATCGTACCACGGAGGATATCATCGTGCGTATGACTGTGGCCGGAATACTTGATTTCCGTTATATCAACGGCCGCTTCATGATAGTAAAGAGTGCTGACTGAACCGGCCGACACATGGTAATAAACTTGACGGGCACCGATGCGATCGCATCGGTGCCCGTCAGTATTCAGGGGAAAGAAGTATTACATTCCGAGGAGCGGCTTCAGGTATACAGCCTCAACGATGTATACTGCTGCACCGGCAAGGAAGCCTGCAAGGGCAAGAAGCGAGAACTTCTGAAGATACCATCCGAAAGATATCTTCTCGATACCCATAGCGATCACACCGGCAGCCGAACCGATGATGAGGATGCTGCCACCCACACCGGCACAGTAAGAAAGGAATTCCCAGAAGACACCGTCAACCATGAAGTTGGCTGCGTAGCCGACAGCGGTAGCCGGTTCGATAGGATACATACCCATAGCGGCAGCCACCAGAGGAACGTTGTCGACGATTGATGACAGGACGCCGAGGATAAGGTTGATGATGTACACGTTGTGGAGTTTCACGTCAAGCCATGATGCTGCGGTAGCGAGTATGCCGGTAGCCTGAAGTACGGCCACGGCCATGAGGATGCCGAGGAAGAACAGTATAGTCGACATATCGATGCGCGATATGATGCTGGGGAGACGGTGTTCCTGCGACTTCGGAAGCTGCTTGCGGTTGTAGAATATCTCAGTGAATACCCACAGGGCGCCAAGCACGAGGAGGATGCCTACAAACGGAGGAAGATGGGTGATAGCCTTGAATACGGGCACGAAAAGCAGGCCGCAGATACCGAGCCAGAATATAAGTTTGCGTTCGCCAGGAGTTGTCGTTCCTTCGTTGGGAATTGCGGATGCGATTTCATCGCTCATGGTGCCCTTCAATGTGGCTGATACGATGCACAGCGGCACGAGAAGCGCCACGATACTTGGCAGAAGCACGAATGAGATAAGCGCACCTGTGGTAACATTACCCTTGACCCACAGCATGATAGTGGTGACGTCGCCGATAGGTGACCATGCACCGCCGGTGTTGGCTGCAATCACGATCATGCCGGCATACATCCAGCGCTCTTTCTGGTCGCTGACAAGCTTGCGCAGAAGCATCAGCATCACGATAGTAGTGGTAAGGTTGTCGAGAACTGCTGAAAGGATGAATGTTACGAAACAGATGATCCAAAGCAGGCGACGTTTTTTACGGGTTGTGATACGGTCGGTGATGACTGAGAAACCTCCGTGTACGTCTACCAGCTCCACGATAGTCATGGCTCCGATGAGGAAGAACAGGGTCTCGGTAATGTCGCCGAGATGCTCTATAATTTCAACGTTGAGCACATACTGCAGACACTGGTGGGCAAGTGATTCACCGGCCAGATTTGCTGACTTTACGTATTCGGCAAGTTCCTCACCGCTTACATTCGGTACGATTTTATCACAGCTGAGGGCGTAGAATACCCACATCAGCATACCCAGCAAAAGTGCTGACGCTGTTTTATCGACCTTGATAGGGTGCTCAAGAGCGATAGCCATATAGCCTATGACAAACAGCACAATTAGTGTAATAAGCATGAATTTTGATTGATTGTTATATGGTTATTAAATTAAAAGTTAACATAATAAAAGCACGAAAACCGCATGTCACCATCGTCCGGCGAGTGCAATTTTCGTGCAAATTTAGTAATTATATCGTTACGGCGACCCTATTTTCTCATAAAATTACACATATATTAAATATAAGGCTGAGTCACAGCCGTTCCATCACGAGGAATGTGTAATTATCGGGGAAGGAAGCGGTCGAGCATGTCATTTGTCATGCCGCGCCGGCATGCATAGTCACTGCGCTGATTGTCATCTATGCGTCCCGGAAGGAAATATGTGGCTACCGGATTGGCGATCATCAGTCCTGAAGTGGTGGCCGACGGTGACATGGCTCCGTTCTCGGTAACACTGACTCCCATGCTCCTGTAGTCGAGAATGCGGTCGAGTTCAAATATCAGCGACTGGTCGGGCAGTGACGGATATCCCACGGCGGGACGTATGCCCCCTTCATGTGGCCAGTATTCTTTCCTGACTTTATCATGCATATACTCTGTACCGGCTTCGGCGAGTCGGTCACATAGCGTGTGCATCAGCATCGAGCTGTACTCATCACCGCTCTCGGCAGCATTCTGTAAATCATGACCCACCGTCACTGCAAACACTCCGATATGGTCATTATCGGCAGCTATGAAGTCAGCTAATGCGCGGTAGTCGCTGTCGGCTGTCTGGCGGCGCAGGGTAGGGATGACTATTGTATCGCTGCCTGAGCTGATGATGATATCATCCCCTTCGGCTTTGGCCGGAAGTATTGCCAGGCGGGCTGTCAGCTGAGCGTCGCCCAAATTGTCAAGACATGACAAGGCGTCATGCAGAAGGTCAAATGCCTGCCGGGCTTTTTCGCGGTTATCCTCGGGCTGCGAACTGATCCATTGTTCACGCTCCGTACTGTTTATATTGACAGCTTCGGCTAGCGATCCGTCAAGCTTCCAGGCGTTGAGGAATGCGCGCCAGTTGATGAGCGGCCTTACATCGGCGACCTTTATTTTCAGTTCCTGACGACCGGTAAATGAAGGAACTGCCGGAACAAAATCGGGACGGACGGCTTTACTGCGTGCCTCTTCGAGCGATACAAGCGGCTTATGCTCAATATTTGCCGAGCGCAGCTGTTCCTGACGGTTACGGTTGGCGGTGATAAAGTCATTGCGGCGCTCCGACATAAGCTCGCGGGCTACTTCAGGCAGCATCGCGGCATCACGGGTATATATTACCGGGCCGCTGTAACAAGGGGCTATTTTTACGGCTGTGTGAAGTTCGGATGTCGTCGCTCCGCCGATAAGAAGCGGGATAGTCATGCCTCTTTCCTCCATCATGCGCGCCACGCGGCACATCTCCTCAAGCGAAGGTGTGATAAGTCCGCTGACGCCGATGAAATCAGCCTTTTCCTGAGTGGCGGCGTCTATGATCTCCTCGGCCGGTACCATGACTCCGAGGTCGTGAATGGAATAGCCGTTGCAGTTCATGATAACACTGACAATATTCTTTCCTATGTCATGGACATCGCCTTTAACAGTGGCAAGGATGATTTTGCCGGCCGATGTAGCTCCGTTTCCGCTTTTTGCCGCCTCGATATGCGGGGTCAGGTAATTTACTGCCTGCTTCATCGTGCGTGCGCTCTTGACAACCTGAGGCAGAAACATACGTCCCTCACCGAATAGCTTGCCGACACGTGTCATTCCGGCCATGAGTGGGCCGTCGACTATCTGCAGTGCTGTCATACCTTCGTTCAGCGAGGCATCAAGCCACTGCTCCATACCGTCGTTGCTGCCTTTGAGCAGACGTTGCTCGATATGCTCCGCCGGTGACAACGGGGCGCTGTTGTCAGTCGATTGCGTTTTACCTGAGTCGGCGGCTTCTTTAAGTTGAGTCGCAATCTCGATAAGCTTCTCGGTGGCGTCGGGATGTGTGTTGAGCAATACATCGTCGATAGCAGTGGCGAGTTCGGCTTCGACTGCCGCGGGAGCCACTGATGACGCAACGTTGACGATACCCATATCCATGCCGTTGGCGCGGCATTTTTCCAGAAACAGCGCGTGCATCGCTTCCCTTACGTAATTATGTCCGCGAAGAGCAAATGACAGATTGCTTACTCCTCCGCTCACTTTGGCTCCGGGCAGATTTTCCTTGATCCATTTTACTGAGCGGATGAAGTCGAGAGCATAGTTGTTGTGTGACTCGATACCGGTTGCCACAGCCAGCACATTCGGATCAAACACGATGTCACAGCCCTTGAACCCGGCTTTCTCTGTCAACAGCCGGTAAGCGCGACGACACACCTCCGTGCGACGTTCAAATGTGTCGGCCTGACCATCCTCGTCAAATGCCATGACTATTACAGCGGCACCCATTTCCCTGATGTCGCGGGCATGGCTTAAGAAAGCTTCCTCTCCCTCTTTAAGGCTGATGGAGTTGACGATAGGGCGGCCTTGTACACGTTTAAGTCCGCTCATTATGGTGGCAAAATCCGAGGAGTCTATCATAAGCGGTACCTTCGCCACGCGTGGATCAGTTCCGATGCGGGTCACGAACGAATCCATCTGAGCCGATGAGTCAAGCATGGCATCGTCGAGATTGATGTCAACGATGTCGGCTCCTGCCTCCACCTGGGTGCCGGCGATATCGATGGCCTGATCTATGTTGCCCTCTTTGATGAGGCGTAAAAACTTACGGCTACCGGCCACGTTACAGCGTTCACCCACCTGAATGAAACGTCCGGCACGCTCTACATACAGCGGTTCGAGGCCGGCAAGAATCATTTCATCGGTCTTGGCAGGAACTATTCTTGGAGCATACTCCGAGGCCATCTTGCTAAGCAGGGCGATATGGGCCGGAGTTGTGCCGCAGCATCCTCCTACGATATTAACCATCCCCCCGGCCATCATTTTACGCATTGTGGCAGCCATGTGCTCGGGAGTTTCGTCATACTGTCCCATCTCATTGGGCAATCCCGCATTCGGATATACGATGATCGGGTAGGGAACAGGCTGCAGCTGCTCGACATAGCGCAACATCGTATCGGCTCCGAAACCGCAGTTAAGCCCTACAGCCAATGGCTCGGCATGACTTATTGTTGCGATAAATGCTTCGGGAGTCTGTCCTGAAAGAGTACGGCCTGATTCGGTCAGGGTTATCGAGACGATTACCGGAACCTTTCGGTCAAGGCGCTCCATAGCCCGGCGTGCGCTCCACAATGCCGCTTTTGCATTGAGGGAGTCGAATGCGGTCTCAATAAGGAGCAGATCGACACCCGCTTCAATCAACGCCTCCATCTGGGTTGAGTAAGCGGCAGTCAGTGTGTCCCAGTTGGCATCATCGCCGAGTTCACGTGCCATGGTGAGAGATATTCCGGTAGGGCCTACACTTCCGGCAACCCATCGTATCTCACCCGGATGCGCTGCCTCATACTCGCTGACAGCTTCGCGGGCAACGCCAGCAGCGGCCATGTTGATACGTCTTACTGTATTTTCATCGCTTAATCCGTAGTCGGCAAGTGAAAGCGCATTGGCATTGAAAGTATCGGTCTCAATGATATTCGCACCGGCCTCCAGATAAGCGGAATGAATATTGCGTATGGCGTCAGGTCGCGTTATCACCAGAATATCGTTGCATCCTGCAAGACGGTGAGGATGATTGGAAAACTCTTTGCCGCGGAAGTCGGTTTCATCCAGCGTGAGCTGCTGGATCATGGTGCCCATAGCGCCGTCAAGCACAATGATTTCTGACTGGATCATTGATGCGAGTCTCTCGGCGCGGCGGTCATATTTCAAATTTTCAATAGGGGTCATTACGTAACTTTTATAAGGGTGCAAAAGTAGTAAAAATTAAGTGTGTTTGAGAAATTTTTGCTATAAAAAGGGTGAAAATAATGTATAATTAACAAATTGATTTAGTTCAATCGTTTAGCACTTGCGTATAATATAAGAATATCTTATCTTTGTAAGACCAAATTAAAAGAGTGTATATTTTTATAGGTTTGAGGTAATCAAAATGAGATTTTCAAGTATATTCAAGATATTTTTTGCATCTTCGCTAATTATCGCCCCGTTGTCGCTTAGTGCGACTGCCCGGCCAGATAACCAGCAGGATCGGAGTTTCCTCTTTTTCGGCAAGAAAAAGAAAAAAGCGACATCTTCATCGGAAGATGCTGCCGGCTCGTCATCATCCCCCTCTGCGTATGAGGAACTTGTGAACGACAGCAGCAAGATCGATCAGGGAATGTTTAATGTCATCGCCAAGGGTGAGGACTATTACTTCGAGATTCCCGACAGTCTGCTTGGCCGTGACATGCTTGTTGTCAACAAGATGGTGCGTGTGCCGGAAGAGCTGAATGAGGCCGGAGTGAACCGCGGCATCAATTATAACAACCAGATGGTGCGTTTTGAATACGACCCCAAGGCCGACAAGGTATTCGTGCGTCAGAGCCGTCCGCTTCCTCTTGTTCCCGAGGATGCGTCGATAGCGCTTTCAGTCGCCGACAATTATATCTCGCCGATCATTGCTTCATTCAAGGTGGAGGCCCATAATCCGGATTCTACCGCATTGGTGATCAAGGTCAACGATATCTATAATGGAAATTCGACCGCCTTCAACAATGTGTTCAATGATATCAACTTAGGCACTTCGGTCAATAGCGATCTGTCGCGTATCATCCGCATCAAGTCTTTTGATAACAATATCCACGCCATAGCCGAGCTTACCACAAAGGTGGTCGAGCCATCAGGCACGGTATATGTCACTGTAGAGATCGGTTCGTCATTGCTTCTTCTTCCGGAGAAACCGATGACACGTCGATATGCCTCTCCAAGAGTAGGCTATTTCTCCGATCCGGTGCTCCGCTTCAGCGATGATCAGCAGCGCGTAAAGAAGTCGCATTTCATCAACCGCTGGCGTCTGGAGCCTAAGCCTGGTGAAGAGGCCGATTACCTCGCGGGACGTTTGGTGGAGCCGGCTCAGCCGATAGTATTTTATATCGATCCGAGTACACCCGACCGTTGGCGCCCGTATATAAAAGAGGGTGTCGAGGCATGGCAGAAGGCTTTTGAGATGGCAGGCTTTAAAAATGCCATCGTAGCACGCGACATTCCCGAGGATGAAGAGATCGATCGTGACGATATGAGTTATTCGGTCATCAATTATGCCGCCTCGTCACGTGCCAACGCCATGGGGCCGTCAATCACCGATCCGCGATCGGGCGAGATCCTTGAGGCCGACATAATGTGGTGGCACAACGTGATCGAGATGGTCCACGACTGGATAATAGTCCAGACCGGTGCTGTAAATCCTGCCGTGCGCAAGCCGCAGTTGCCCGACAGCATCATGGGCGATGCAATGCGTTTTGTCGCATGTCACGAGGTAGGACATTCCCTTGGCCTGCGTCATAATATGACTGCATCAAGTGCCATACCGGTTGACTCACTGCGCAGCAAGTCATATACGGATATGCTCGGAGGTACCTCGTCATCGATCATGGACTATGCCCGCTTCAATTACGTGGCTCAGCCCGGTGATAACGTGACTGTGATGTCGCCCAATATCGGTCCTTATGACCTGCTTGCGATTGAATACGGCTACCGTTGGTTCGGTAAGGATAACCCTGAGGATGAAGTGGCCGATCTGCAGGAGCTGCTGTCAAATTATACCGGTAATCTGTATATTTACAGCGAGGCTCAGGATATGCGCGAAGGTATTGACCCACGTGCCCAGAGCGAGGATCTCGGTGACAATTCAATGAAAGCGTCCCGCTACGGTATCGCCAATCTCAAGCGTATCGTGCCCGAAATAGTAAAGTGGACCACTACCGGAGAGCTGGGCCAGGACTATGACGCCGCATCAAGGCTGTTTGCCGCGGTATTGTCGCAGTGGAGCAATTATGTATATCACGTGCTCACCAATGTAGGCGGTATCTATGTCGATAACACAACGGTAGGAGATGGCCGACCCACATACAGGTTTGTGGAAAAGGATCGTCAGCGCGATGCAGTGCAGTTCCTGATTGACGAAGTGTTTACCACCCCTGAATGGATAGTTGATGCCGATCTTACCAACTATACCTACGTCATCCTGAATTCGCCGGTAGGACGTATCGAACAGGTTCCTTCGTTCATGCTCACTAATATGCAGAGTTACATATTCTGGGATCTTCTGACCGACAACCGTCTTATACGCATGCTGGAGAATGAATCACGTTCAGGTAAGGACGCATTTACGGCGATAGAGATGATGGATATGCTGCACAATGCCATCTTCAAGACCACACTGAAAGGAGGCAATCCTGATGTACGTGAGCGTCGAGTGCAGAAGAATTATGTCGATGCGCTTATCACCGCAGCGTGTGAGCGTCAGGGAGTCAAGAGTGACATCCTGCTTGCCGACAGATCACTTGACCCGCGTGTAGCTTTCAGTGATCACGGCGCGTTCTGCTCACATGATGAATGTAACCGTGGACTTGGTGACCGTCCTGCAGCCTCACGAGTCCTGAATATGTATGGCACTCAGGCCAACCGTGTGTCGGATGTAGTATCTGTAAAACGCGGAGAACTGATGCGCATACGTCAGCTTATGATAAACAACCGCAACGCCGGCGACCGCGCCGTGCGCTACCACTATAACGACATGTTGATGCGTATCAACTCAGCCCTCGGACTACCGCAGCAGTAAGCTGTTATAGCCCAGCCTCTACCTTAAAGGCATTCCCTCATCCTATGGGGAATGCCGGCCAAAATTCATTCTGTCAATCTTAAAAATATAGTAATTTAGTTTACGCTATGAAGTATCTGTTGTCCGTAATTATTGCATTGGCGGCTATTATAATGCCGGCCCGTGCGCTTGCCGACCGCAATATCACGGGAGTGATTGTGTCGTCTGACGAGAATGAGCCTCTTATCGGAGCTACTGTAACAGTGTCGGCTGCTCAATTGAAAAAGTCAGGAAGCCAGCTTAAGTCACTTGGCACTGCGGCTGACATTGACGGTAATTTCTCGCTTGCCATACCTGATGGTGTGGAGGAAATCGAAGTCCGCTATATGGGCTATAATCCGCGCACCATTGTACTTGTGCCCGGGGTCAACAACTATGACATCACTCTTGACCCTTCATCGGTCACACTCAGTGATGTGGTGGTCACCGGTTATCAGGCAATCGAGCGTCGCAAGCTTACAGCGTCGATATCAAAGCTTGATCTCGATGACAGTAAGATCGGTTCGGTCATGAATATCGACCAGGCTCTTGCCGGTCAGGTTGCCGGTCTGTCGGCAATGCAGAGCAGCGGTACCCCCGGTGCTCCTATGAAGATACGTATACGAGGTACCGCTTCACTTAACGGTACCCAGGATCCCCTCTGGGTCATTGACGGTGTGCCTGTCAACGGTACCGAAGTTCCCGCCCTTGAGGATCTTAAAGATATCGACAATATATATCAGTCGTCGATCGCAGGTATTAATCCTGCCGACATCGAGAGCATCACCGTGCTTAAGGATGCCGCGGCCACCGCAATATACGGTACCCGCGCCGCCAACGGTGTGATCGTGATAACAACCAAAAACGGTAAGGCCGGTCGTCCTGAGGTAAGCTTCTCAACCCGACTTACCTATTCGCCGAAGCCTGATATCGATCGCCTCAATCTGCTCAATTCGTCGGAAAAGGTTGATCTTGAGCTTGAACTGCTGAATACCGATTACACTTATCGTGAGAATAAGGGTGGAGTTGCCCGCATACTCAACGCTGCCGGTGTAATGGGACTTTATAAGTCGGGCGGCTGGGCCGCGCTGCCGGCAGATGTGCGCTACCAGATTGATGCTCTCCGCGACATCAATACTGACTGGAATGACATCCTTTTCCGTGACACATTCAACCAGGAGTATAATTTCAGCCTGTCGGGCGGTAATGAGAAAGCCACATATTATACCTCGCTCGGTTTTCAGGATGAAAAGGGTAATGTGCCCGGCGTCGACATGAACCGCTTCAACGTTGTGCTTAAGACTACTTATCGTCTTAGCCGACGCTTCAAGATCGGTGCTTCGCTTTTTGCCAACCGCCGTAAGAGCAATTCATACCTTACCGATAATGACGGATTTTCCAATCCGGTGTATTACTCGCGTCGTGCCAACCCTTATCAGCTTCCCTATGATGCCGACGGACGCTATATCTATGATACCGATATTCAGGGTCGTGAGGACAGTGACCTGAAGTTTAATGTGTTTGAGGAGCGCAACAATACCGACTATACCCAGGAGACAACAGGCCTGACCGCTCTTCTGGATGCCGATCTTCGCTTCACCGACTATCTCAAGGCTACCACTCAGGTAGGCTTCCAGGTTGATAATGTCGATACCCAGCACTACGCCGACGGAAATACCTACGCTATGCGCAAGGAGGTATATCGCACTACGTTGTCGACTCTCGGCAACAAGTCGTTTCTCCCTGACGGTGGCCGTCACATGCAGAGCAAGAGCAACAGCAAGCAGCTGACATGGAAGGCTCAGGCCGAGTATTCGAATGAGTTTAACCAGCGTCATGAGCTTGAGGCGATGCTCGGTACAGAGATCCGCAAGACATGGTATGACTATTTCTCGTCGACTGCCTATGGCTATGACCGCAAGACGCTTACCAGCAAACCTGTGATATTTCCCAACGAGTCGTGGGCACGCCAGTTCCCGCTTCACTCGGAGAGCGTGACTGAAAATGCCTATGCGTCATTCTATGCCACTGCCAGCTACTCGCTGCTTCACCGTTACACCTTCGGCGGCAGTATCCGTTTTGACGGTAGCGACCTCTTCGGCGTAGACAAAAAGTATCGCTTCCTGCCGCTCTATTCAGGCAGTTTCCTGTGGCGCATCAGTGATGAACCCTGGCTTCAGGAGTCACGCGCCGTGAATAATCTTGCGCTCCGTGCATCATTCGGTATTCAGGGTAATATCGACAAGAGCACTTCGAGCTATGTGATGGGTAACTACAATACCGAGTCGATCCTGCCCGGTGTGACCGAGGATGTGATTGTGCTCGGCACCCCTCCCAACCGCCGTCTGCGCTGGGAAAAGACCTATACGACCAACGCCGGTCTTGACATGGCTTTCTTTGACAACGCCCTGACGATGTCGGCCGACTATTATTACCGTAAGGGACAGGACCTCATCGCCCTGCGAATGTTGCCTCTGGAAACCGGCTTTATGTCGACTATGGTCAACTGGGCCAGCATGCGCAATCAGGGTGTCGAACTCGCTATCTCGACCCGTAACATCGCTAACCGTAATTTCCACTGGACTACCAATCTGAACGTGGCTTACAATGACAATACGGTGCTTCGTGAGACTGTTCCGGCCAACCAGACCACTCCTTCACGCGAGGGATATCCGGTAAATGCGATATTTGCATTCAAGACTGCCGGTCTTGACAGCGACGGCTATCCGTTGTTTGTCGGTCCTGACGGCAATGCGGTGACTGCAAAGGAATTCCTGAAGCTGAATACAGCCGGAGCAAGTACACTGACCCCCGAGGCTCAGCGCAATCTGTATAAGTATATCGGTTCAGGTGATCCGCTTATCACCGGTGGTTTCATCAACAACTTCACTTACCGTGATTTCGATCTGTCGGTCAACTTTGCATTCAATCTGTTGATGCATACCCGCATCCAGCCGTCCTACTCGATGACATGGTTTGACCGCGGTATGAATGTCAACCGTGATATACTTGACCGCTGGACCCCCACAAATACCGGATCGAACCTTCCCGCGCTGATGCCTGAGTCGACACCCCGCAAGGCCGAGTACACCCAGTATGCCGAGTTCAATATCTACTCGATGATGGATACCTGGGTGAAGCGTTCCGATCACGTGCGTCTGCAGAGCATACGTCTGGGTTACAACATCCCGCCGGCCCTTATATCAAAGATCGGTCTTACTACCGCTACCGTGGCTTTCGAGGCCCGTAATCTGCTTGTGTTCGGTGCAAGTTACCGCAACTTCCTGGATCCCGAAACAATGGGCAACCAGTTTGCGCAGCCGATACCCAAGTCCTACACTTTCAGTCTTAATGTCAAATTCTAATTGCTATCGAAGAAATGAAAAAACGTTTTACAATATACTCGCTTATCGCCGCTATCATAATGACCTTAAGCAGCTGCGACAGCTTTCTTGACATACAGCCGGTAGGCAAGGTTATCCCGACCACAGCCGATGAATTCCGCTCACTGATCACCGAGGCATATAAGACGGTTCCCGATGACCGCGGTCTGGCCTCATTCCGCTCCGACGAGGTGACTCTCGACGCCACAATGTCGCCCAATGACTTGTCATCATATCTTGATATATGGCGTTGGAACGACGGCTCGGCCGATGAGAACACAGCCTCGTTCAAGTGGCGTCAGTTCTATCATGTACTCTTTATCGCCAACTATGTTATCGAGTCAGAGCGCATGATCGAGGGTGGCACTTCTGATGAAATACGCCAGATGGTAGGTGAGGCTTACATGCTGCGCGCCTACATGCACTTTATTCTTGCCAACCTTCATGCTCCCGCCTACACGAAGTGTGACCCGGCGGTCACAAAAGCTGTGCCGCTGAAGCTTGACAGCGATGTGGAGGGTGTGCTTACCCGTGATAATCTTGCCGATGTCTACAAGTCGATTGTCGATGACCTTGACTCGGCTGCCGATTATCTGAATGTCGACAGCTGGGAGGCCGGCTATAACTATCGCTTCACTACCCTCAGCGTCGATGCGCTCCGTTCACGTGTCATGCTCTATATGGGTCGCTGGCCCGAGTCGCTTGCGGCAGCCAAGCGTGTGCTTGAGGTGAAAAGTGAGCTTTCTGCGGTCAACACCCAGTTGCCTAACGAATATAATTCGGTTGAAAACATCGTGGCTCTCGAGCAGGTCATGAGTGCGCAGTATGCCAAGACTGTCAAGGTCAACCGTGACTTCTACCGTATGTACAACAGCAATGACCGTCGTCGCTCGGCCTACTTCAATCAGGTGACCGCTTCAAATATCCTTTTGAAGAAGGGTGGCAGCAACACTTACACCTGTTCGATGCGAGTAGGGGAGATGTATCTCAACATCGCCGAGAGCGCATGGCACGACCAGGACTATGACACTGCCCGCAACTACCTGCTGCAACTGCAGAAAGCACGTTTTACCGATCGTGGCTACGAGACAAAGGAGGCTGAGGTCAATGCTATGACCAATGCGGAACTCCTTGATGAAATCTATACCGAGCGTGCCCGCGAACTTGCCTTTGAGGGACACCGTTGGTTTGATCTCCGCCGTACCACCCAGCCGCGCATAGAGCGTACTTACCGTGACGAGACCTACGTACTCGAAGCCGGGGACGAACGCTATACCATTCGTATACCGACCGAGGCTCTTGAGGCCAATCCCGGTCTGGCTAATTGACAGATTACAGATACTTCAATATGCGTTAACCCTGCGACATTCAGTTGTCGCGGGGTTTATTGTGTTCGCAAATGTGAAATAATGTGAAAAATGGAAATAATGATACTATTTAACTGTAATCTGTCATTGCTATATTAGAAATATATATTTACTTTGCAGATTATTTTATTTAATAATAATTGCGTATGAAGAAATTTTTACTCTCAGTTGTCGCTGCGGGTGCAGTTTTAGGTGCTTCAGCCGCTAATCCTACCATCACTCAGTCTTGGACAAAGGAAATTGCGGAGATTGTTAAGGCAGATGCTGTCAACTATTCTACTCCAATGTCGGTACAGTCCGACGGTTCGGTTATTGCAACAGGTGTGTTTACCAATGAATTTGAGTTTGCCGGTTATACACTTTCGCCTGTCGCTACCAGTGCTTATATCCTCAAATACGATGCTACCGGTGCTCCCAAGTGGGGTGTTGCACTGTCAGGTGCGGCTCAGGTAACTGCCGTTGACACTGATGAAGCCGGCAACGTATATGTTGCAGGTACTCTTGCCGACGAAGTCGAGTTTGGATCTACCGACGGAAAGAGCATGACCAAAGACGGTATGAAAGTAGACGGTGCTTACACCACTAAGAAGAATGCCTCATTTATTGCAAAATATACTTCGGCCGGTGTCGTTGAGGCTGTACAGACTTTCGTACC
>CAZIPQ010000001.1:44957-57899 GCA_964541165.1 uncultured Muribaculum sp. | reverse complement strand
GCTAAACTGACGTAGGAGCAATCCTACCACGAGTTCGAATCTCGTTCCCTCCGCCTTACGAAGAGCGACTCCAGCGAGTCGCTCTTTTAATTTATGTAAATGCCATATAAATCCGCTGTTTTGGCACGGTGTTTGTAGGTTTTTACATAGTTTATGATAAAAATTGCCGCGAAATATGGCGTAAGTGATTTTTTCGCGTTAATTTTGCAACTTAGTAGAATAATAAGGTAGAAAACAAATAACACTTATGAACGTAACATTTGAAAAGAATGGTAATGTGAGCGGAGTACTCACCGTGGCCGTCGCTGAGAATGACTACAAGGACAAAGTAGCCAAAGAACTTAAGGAGATAGGGAAGAAGCATGCTATTCCCGGTTTCCGCCCCGGACATGTACCTGCAGGCGAACTGAAACGTCGTTTCGGCAAGCAGGTGACCAGTGATGTGATCAATCAGGAAGTTTACGATGCAGTAATAAAGTATATTCAGGAAAACAAGCTTGCTGTGCTCGGCGAGCCTATCCCTGTTGAAGTAAAGGAGCTTGACCTGAAGAATGAGAAAGATTTCACATTCAGCTATGAAATAGCTCTCGCACCCGAGATCAATGTAGCACTTGACAAGGAGGAGCATGTTCCCTATTATACCATCGAAGTTACTGACGAGATGGTCAGCGAACAGGATGCCCGCTTCCGTGAGCGTTTCGGCGCCCAGATCCCCGGTGAGGAGGTTGAGCCCAACGCTCTTGTTAAGGGTACTATCATGGAGCTCAACGAGGATGGTACAGTGAAGACTACTGATGACGCTATCCAGATGCTCAACGGTATCGTAGCCCCCATGTATTTCAAGGATAAGGCTGAAGCTGAAAAGTTTATCGGCAAGAAGCTTAATGACAAGGTTGTGTTCAACCCCTGGAAGACCTGCGAGGGCAATCCTACCGAACTTTCATCAATGCTCGGTGTTGACAAGGATAAGGCTGCTGATGTGAAGGGTGATTTTGAGTTTGCTATCTCTGAAATCATCGTTCTCCGTCCGGCTGAACTTGGTCAGGAGCTCTATGACAATGTATTCGGAAAGGATAAAGTGACCGACGAGGCAGGCTATCGTGAGGGTATCAAGGAAATGATCGCCGGTGAGCTTAAGCGCAACAGCGAGATGATGTTCCGTGCCGATACCGAGAAGATGATGCTTGATAAATACGGCAACATGGAACTCCCTGCAGAAGTGCTCAAGAAGTGGCTCATGCGCCGTCATGAGGAGCTTACTCCCGAGAACATCGACGAGGAATATGCCAAGATGGAGATCGGCCTGAAGTGGCAGCTCATCAAGGAGCGCCTCGGCGAACTCTGCCAGATCAAGATCGATGAGCAGGATCTTATCAATCATGCCAAGATGATTGCTGCCATGCAGCTCGCTCAGTACGGCATGACCAATCTGGATGATTCTGTCCTGACTGACTATGCAAAGCGTATCCTCGCTGACAAGAATTCACGTCCGCGCATTGTGGAGGAGGTTGGCGATGCCAAGCTCTACGATGCGATCAAGGAAAAGATCACAGTCGATGACAAGACCGTATCGCTTGACGAATTTAAGGAATTAGCTACAAAGATGTAATTATCACATCAGAAGATAATACTTAAAATAACGGGGCTGCGTCAGTATCGATCACGATGACGCGGCCCCGCTCATTATAGCGGTTGTCACCGCATAGTGTATACACAAAATTTGACTGAAAATTTTGCATATTAATAAAACTAATTTTGTATCTTTGAGATAAGAAATAAGAAAGTTACATAGCACAAAATATTATGAACACCGATTTTAGAAATTATGCAGTGAAGCATCTCGGCATGAACGGCCTGGCTCTTGACCAGTATATGGCCGCTGCCGGGGGGGCTAACATAACCTCCAGCTACATATCACCCACCATCATCGAGGAGCGTCAGTTGAACGTGGCCCAGATGGATGTGTTCTCGCGTCTTATGATGGACCGTATCATATTTCTCGGAACAGAAGTAAATGACTATACAGCCAATGTAATACAGGCTCAGCTGTTGTATCTTGATACCTCCGAGCCGGGTAAGGATGTGTCTATCTACATCAATTCTCCTGGTGGATCGGTATATGCCGGCCTCGGAATTTATGATACAATGCAGTATATATCAAGTGATGTTGCCACCATCTGTACTGGTATGGCAGCGTCGATGGCTGCCGTGCTCCTCGTATCGGGGGAGAAAGGCAAGCGTTTCGCACTCAAACATTCGCGTGTCATGATCCATCAGCCCATGGGTGGTGCTCAGGGCCAGGCATCTGACATTGAAATCACTGCAAGAGAAATCCAGAAACTGAAAAAAGAACTGTATACCATTATCGCTGACCACTCCGGCATGCCTTTTGACAAGGTTGAGCGTGATTCTGACCGTGACTACTGGATGACCGCCCAGGAAGCCAAGGAGTATGGCATGATAGATCAGGTATTGGTTAAGGCTACTCATTGAAATTATGGCTAAAAAAGCTACTGACCTACCTCGTTGTTCGTTTTGCGGACGTCCGGGCGAGATGACGGAGCTGCTTGTTCCGTCAGCCGAGAAGCCGGGCGTCTACATCTGCACCGACTGTGTGTCATCGATCAACGAGATACTTGATGAATACAAGATCAACGCATCGGGTCGTAGTGTCACTACTGACACTACCGACCTGACGTCGGTCCCTAAGCCGAAAGAGATACGTGACTATCTGAACCAGTATGTCGTCGGCCAGGAAGATGCAAAAAAATATCTTTCGGTAGCGGTGTACAATCACTACAAGCGCCTTGCTCAGTCAGCTGATGATGACGTCGATATCGAAAAAAGCAATATCATTCTTGTCGGACCTACCGGTACCGGCAAGACCCTTCTTGCCAAGACCATAGCCCGTCTGCTTGACGTGCCGTTCACTATTGTTGACGCCACTGTCCTCACTCAGGCCGGTTATGTCGGAGAGGATATTGAGAGTCTGCTTACCCGGTTGCTTCAGGTTGCCGACTATGATGTGGCAAAGGCTGAGCGCGGTATCGTGTTTATCGATGAGATTGACAAGATAGCCCGCAAGGGTGACAATCCTTCGATCACACGAGATGTCAGCGGCGAGGGCGTACAGCAGGGTCTTCTCAAGCTGCTTGAGGGCTCGGTTGTCAATGTGCCGCCTCAGGGTGGACGCAAGCATCCCGAACAGCGCATGATCCCTGTCAACACCAAGAACATACTCTTCATATGCGGCGGTGCTTTTGACGGTATCGAGCAGAAAATAGCCCACAGGCTCAACACTCACGTGGTAGGCTATGCCACTAATCCGATGAAACAGGTCATCCAGCGCGATAATTTCTTGAAATACGTTGCGCCGCAGGATCTTAAATCATTCGGACTCATACCTGAGATAATAGGCCGTCTGCCGGTTCTTACAAGTCTGGAACCCCTTGACCGTGAAGCGTTGCGCAAGGTTCTTACGGAGCCTAAAAATGCCATTATCCGCCAGTATATAAAGCTGTTTAAGATGGATGGCGTTGATCTTACATTTGATGATGATGTCCTTGACCTGATTGTAGACAAGGCAATCGAGTATAAGCTCGGTGCACGTGGATTGAGGTCGATCGTGGAAAATATAATGATTGATGCCATGTTTGACATCCCGTCGTCAGATGAGAAGAAATTTACCGTGACCCGTGAATATGCATTGGATAAACTAAATAAAGCAAACTTTGAAGTAAATAAGTCTCTTGCTGTAAACTAATATCTCAACTCTTAATCCTCAAAATATACCATCATGACCCAGCAACCCGTCTTGACAGATGAATTGAAGCGCCATTTCGGATTTGATACCTTCAAAGGAAATCAGGAGGCAATTATCCGTAGTGTCCTGGACGGTAACGATACTTTTGTATTGATGCCAACCGGGGGCGGCAAATCATTGTGTTATCAGTTGCCGGCACTGGTCATGGAGGGCACGGCCATAGTTATTTCGCCGCTGATAGCCCTGATGAAAAACCAGGTGGACGCCATGCGCAATTTCAGCGCACATGATGACGTGGCTCATTTCCTGAACTCATCACTTAACAAAGCGGCGATCGACCAGGTTAAGAGTGATATATTGGCCGGCAAGACCAAATTATTGTATGTGGCTCCCGAGTCACTTACTAAGGAAGAGAATATTGAATTTCTAAAAACAGTAGCAATCTCGTTTTATGCAGTTGATGAGGCCCATTGTATATCGGAGTGGGGGCATGACTTCCGTCCCGAATACCGTAAGATAAGGCCTATCATCAATGAAATATGCCGTCGGCCGGTCATTGCTCTGACCGCGACCGCCACCCCTAAGGTTCAGCATGACATACAGAAGAATCTCGGCATGCTTGATGTCAGGATATTCAAGTCATCGTTCAACCGCAGCAACCTTTATTATGAAGTCAGATCAAAGACCCAGTCTATTGACCGTGACATCATCCGCTTTATAAAGAACAATGAGGGAAAGAGCGGTATTATATATTGTCTGAGTCGCAAGAAGGTCGAAGAACTGGCAGAACTGCTGAAGCTTAACGATATACCTGCATTGCCGTATCATGCCGGAATGGACGGGGCCACCCGCTCGGCCAATCAGGATGCATTCCTGATGGAAGAGGTCGATGTGATAGTGGCCACGATAGCGTTCGGTATGGGTATTGACAAGCCTGATGTCAGGTTCGTGATCCATTATGATATGCCCAAGTCATTGGAAGGCTATTATCAGGAGACTGGTCGTGCCGGACGTGATGGAGGCGAAGGGCAGTGCATAACTTATTATGCCGCCAAAGATCTTGTCAAGATGGAGAAGTTCATGCAGGGGAAACCTGTGGCGGAGCAGGAGATCGGAAAGCAGCTCCTGATGGAGACCTCGGCTTATGCCGAGTCATCGGTATGCAGGCGTAAGACGCTGTTGCACTATTTTGGAGAGGAATACACTGAAGATAATTGTGGCAACTGTGACAATTGTTTAAATCCCAAAAAACAAGTGGAAGCTAAAGACGAATTATGTGCGGTTATTGAAACCGTTACGGCGCTTAAGGAAAAATTTAAGCCTGAGCATGTAATTGATGTTATGCTTGGAAAGAATACAGCTACGGTAAAGTCGTATAATCAGGATGAACTTGAAGTGTTCGGATGCCTTGAGGGCTCGGATGCCCGCACCTTGAATACCGTTATCCGACAGGCTGTGATTGCAGGATATCTTGACCGTGATATAGAGAATTTCGGGCTGTTGAAACTGACCCGTAAAGGAAAGGAATTCCTGAAGGACCCGCGTCCATTCAAGATTGTAGAAGATAATGAATTTAATGAGGATGAGGAAGAGATGGTTGTAAAAAGCGGCGCTGCATGTGCCGTGGATCCTGAACTTTACAATATCCTCAAGGATCTCCGTAAGAAGATTGCAAAGAAGCTGGGCCTGCCGTCATACGTGATTTTCCAGGATCCGTCACTGGAGGCCATGGCTACAACTTATCCTATAACTATCGAGGAGCTGCAGAATATACCGGGTGTAGGAGCCGGCAAAGCTAAACGCTATGGCGAAGATTTTGTGAAGGTGATCAAGACTCATGTCGAGGAAAACGAGATTGAGCGTCCTGAGGACCTGCGCGTGCGTAGCGTGGCTAATAAGAGCAAGCTTAAAATCTCAATCATTCAGGCTATCGACCGCAAGATAGCTCTCGATGCGCTTGCTGAAAGTAAAGGCCTTGAATTCAATGAACTTCTTGACGAGGTTGAAGCCATCGTATATTCCGGCACTAAAATAAGTATCGACTATTTCCTTGACGAAATAATGGATGACGAACGTCAGGAGGATATATTTGAATATTTCAAAGAGAGTGAGAGTGATGATCTGGAGGCTGCCATTGAAGAGCTCGGATCGGAATACAGCGAGGAAGAGATAAGACTGATGCGTATTAAGTTTATCTCTGAAATGGGTAATTGAAATAATATGACAAAATGAGTAAATCTGAGCGAAAGAATACTGCGATCCTTTTGATGCATTGCCCTGATCAACCCGGTATCATTGCAGTGATAACCGAGTTTATCAATGTCAATGGAGGAAATATTGTATATCTCGACCAGTATGTCGACCGTAAGAACGGCGTGTTTTATATGAGGGTTGAGTGGGAGCTGGATAATTTTATAATTCCCAAGGATAAGATCAATGAGTATTTCCACACCTTATATGCAAAACGCTATGAGCTGACTTACTCATTGAAGTTTTCTGACAAGCCTCAGCGTATGGCTATCTTCGTAAGCAAGATGTCTCACTGTCTGTATGATATTCTGGCACGTTATGTGTCAGGTGAATGGGATGTGGAGATACCGCTTATCATCAGCAATCATCCTGATCTGAAGCATGTCGGTGAGCAGTTCGGCATACCTTTCGAAGTAATCCCGCTCAACAAAGACAACAAGGTTGAGATGGAGCAGCGTGAATTTGAGCTCCTTGACCGCTATAATATCGATCTTATCGTGCTTGCGCGCTATATGCAGGTGCTTTCCGAGGATTTTATCAACCGTTATCCTCATCATATCATCAATATCCACCATTCATTCCTGCCGGCATTTGTCGGAGCAAAGCCATATCATGCCGCTTATGAGCGTGGTGTGAAGCTGATAGGTGCGACGAGCCATTACGTGACCCCCGACCTTGACGCAGGGCCTATAATAGAACAGGATATTGTGCGTGTGACTCACCGTGATACTATTGAGGATATGGTGAAAAAGGGTAGGGATCTTGAAAAAATCGTTCTTTCGAGAGCGGTGGAGAAACATATCCAGAGGAAAATCCTTACTTACGATAACCGCACGATTGTATTTAGCTGATTCTTAAATTATGAATGTCATCGAGTATCACAACGTAGAGCTTCTGCGCAAGGAGTTCATGGTGCTGAAAAATGTAGATCTCACTGTAAAGGAGGGTGAGTTTACATATATCATCGGCAAGGTGGGCAGTGGCAAAAGCAGCCTGTTGAAGTCGATGTATGCCGAGATTCCGATTGAGTCAGGGGAGGCGAGTGTACTCGATTTTGATCTGACGACAATCCGGCGTAAGGATGTACCCATGTTGCGACGCTCGCTTGGCATAGTTTTTCAGGATTTTCAGTTGCTTACCGACCGTTCGGTGTATGACAATCTGATGTTTGTGCTGAAAGCGACCGGATGGACTTCCCAGAGTGATATCGACGAACGCATTGAAGAAGTACTCAGGGAGGTAGGCATGGTGACCAAGTCATACAAGATGCCTCATGAACTTTCGGGAGGTGAGCAGCAGCGCATTGTGATAGCACGTGCATTGCTGAACAAGCCCAAGCTGATATTGGCCGATGAACCGACGGGTAATCTCGATCCTGCGACCGGAGTGCAGATTGTAAGATACCTTCATGACATAGCGGCCGAAGGCACCGCGGTGCTCATGGCAACCCATAATCTGGCGTTGGTCGAACAGTTTCCGGGACGTGTCCTGACATGCGATGACAAACGACTTATCGAGGTAAATTGATAAAAAGAGGCTGAAACTTATTAGGTTTCGGCCTTTTTTGCTATCTTTGCACCGGATTGTATAATACTATTATATAGAATGAAAGTCTTGAAATTTGGAGGTACTTCAGTCGGTACGGCTGAACGTATGAAAGAAGTTGCTAAACTGATTGCTGACCGTGGTCGTAACATAGTGGTTCTCTCAGCCATGTCTGGCACCACCAATTCGCTTGTCGAAATATCTGATTATCTGTACAAAAAGAATGTTGATGGGGCTAAGGAAACCATCAATCAGCTTGAAGTAAAATATATTAAGACCATTGACCGCCTTTATAGTTCGAAGGAGAGCAAGGAAGAGGCTCTTCGTGAGATAAAGGGCTGTTTTAACTATATCAGATCCTTTACAAAGGATATATTCACTCTTTTTGAAGAGAAGGAGATACTTGCTCAGGGCGAGCTGATGTCAACGGCGATGATGAACATCTATATGCGCGAGCAGGGCTATAATTCTGTATTGCTGCCCGCTCTTGACTTCATGCGCACCGATAAAAATGCCGAGCCTGACACCCAGTATATAAAGGCCAAGCTGACAGCTTTGCTTGAAAAGCATCCTGATGCCGACTTCTATATCACACAAGGCTACATCTGTCGTAATGCTTATGGTGAGATAGACAATCTGCAGCGTGGCGGCAGCGATTATACCGCTTCACTTATTGGAGCTGCGATTAATGCTGATGAAATTGAGATATGGACCGATATCGACGGCATGCACAACAATGATCCTCGTTTTGTAGAGCATACGAGCCCTGTACACGAGCTCCATTTTGAGGAGGCTGCCGAGCTGGCATATTTCGGAGCCAAGATATTGCATCCCACCTGTGTGCTTCCCGCTAAGCTGAACAATATTCCCGTACGTCTGCTGAATACCATGCAGCCTGACGCAGCAGGTACATTGATACACAATATTCAGGCTCCTAATGTCATCAAGGCTGTGGCTGCCAAGGACAACATCACTGCCATTAAGATAAAGTCGGGCCGTATGTTGCTTGCCTACGGTTTCTTACGCAAGGTATTTGAGGTATTTGAGACATATCGCACCTCGATTGACATGATTGCTACGTCGGAAGTGGGAGTGTCATTGACTATTGACAACGAACGTAATCTGGATGCTATCCTTGACGACCTCCGTAAATTCGGTACCGTGTCGATTGACCGTGATATGGTGATCATATGTGTAGTAGGTGATCTGGAATGGCAGAACCGCGGTTTTGAGGCCAAGGCTCTTGATGCGCTTCGTGATATTCCTGTTCGAATGATCTCTTACGGAGGTAGCAACTATAATATCTCGTTCCTCGTTCGTAAAGAGGATAAGATCAAGGCTCTCAATCAGTTGAGTAAGGAACTGTTTTAATAGCAAAATAGTGTCGTCATGAATACATTTCCTGATTTCACAAATCAGTCGACTCCATTCTACTATTACGATATGGAGTTGCTTCAGCGTACGCTTGATGCCGTAAAGAATGCTGCGCCTGATTCTCAATATTGTGTGCATTATGCGATAAAGGCTAATGCCAATCCACGTATACTGTCGGTTATCTCATCCAATGGATTTGGAGCAGATTGCGTCAGTGTAGGGGAGATCCGTGCAGCTCTTGCCGCCGGTTTTCCCGCAGAAAAAATAGTTTTTGCAGGAGTAGGAAAAGGTGATCTTGAGATTGATTTTGCGTTGGACAATCATATAGGATGTTTTAACGTGGAATCATTGCCTGAACTTGAGCTTATTGCGGAAATGGCTGCCAATAAAAGCGTTATTGCAAACGTAGCCTTACGAGTAAATCCGAATATTGATGCTCATACACATCACTATATAACTACCGGTCTGGAGGAGAACAAATTCGGTATTTCACTTGAGATGCTTGACAAAGCTGTGGAGTATTGCATGAAGCAGCCGTCGGTAAGATTGATGGGATTGCATTTCCACATAGGTTCTCAGATCCTGTCATTTGAGCCTTTCAAAGTTCTCTGTGAACGTATCAATAAGCTGCTTGATGATTTTAAACAGCAGGGTATTACTTTCTCCAGCATAAATGTCGGCGGTGGCCTTGGTATTGACTATGACGATCCGGATGGCAATCCGATACCTGATTTTAACTCGTATTTCTCTACATTCCGCCAGTATCTTAAACTTGCTCCGGGACAAACCCTGCATTTTGAACTTGGACGTGCAATTGTAGCTCAATGCGGTTCGCTGATTACCAAGGTATTATACGTGAAACCGGGAGTCAAGAAAACTTTTGTAATCGTCGACGCAGGAATGACCGACCTGATTCGTCCTGCATTGTATCAGGCACATCATCTGATCCAGAACATCACGTCAAAAGCTACTCAGACAGCCAAATATGATGTAGTAGGACCTATATGCGAGTCTTCTGATTGTTTCGGAACCGATGAAATTCTGCCGATTACAAGTCGTGGAGACTTACTTGCCTTACGTTCAGCCGGAGCTTATGGCGAGATTATGGCTTCTCAATATAATTGCCGTAAATTACCTCATTCGATTTATTCATAAATTAGCTTAAACATTCATCACATTTATTATTTACCGGATTGCTGCAAAATTGGTGTGGCAATCCGGATTTTTATTTCTACGTAAAAATAGGCTTAAAATGGGATTATGGCACTAAAAAGCTATAAATCAGCTTGTAGGGGAATATTAAGAGAACCGTTTCCTATTTTTGCAAGAGTCTATTTAACATAATATGGATTATGTGAATTATGAATAGGTGTCAGGCCGGACATGATGCATATTATGTGCATATCTTTTTAACTTGTTGTCTACTATGTAAATATTTACTATATTTGTATCACCAATGAAGTTTATCACATAACCAATTGCATAATTTGATGGATTTGCTCTGTATTGCCAGACATTTGTTTGTAGCAGCATTGATTGTTGTTACTTCGGTCATACGACATCATCATCATGATTGCGAAGGTCATGCTGTCATCGGTGAAAATTCTGTGGAATGTCTGGTACATGCCTTTGAACATTCGTCCCATCATTCCCATTCCTGTGACACCCGTTGCTCGATGCATATCGGTGCTCACATGACTAAGCGCATAGCATCATCTTCAGGCTATGTCAATTTTAAAATACTTGATTTTCATGATATTGTACGCACTGATGAAGCTATATCAGTGCCATTGAGGATATACGAAGATTATCCTGTTGAAGCGGATAAGTCGCTGATAATGCGCTATATATGTGCAACCGGTGGCTTCCGAGCACCTCCCGTATGCTGAATTATTAAGTCTCTCCTATCCTAAATGTCTAATAATTAATAATTCGCATAAAATGAATATAATAAGAACTTCAATATACTCATTGTTATTTTTAGCCGCTTGCGGTACCGCTAACAAAGGCCACGATCACGATCATGACCACGAAGGTCATGACCATGCCCAGGAAGTCGCAGAATGTACTCATGATCATGACCACGATCATGAAGGTCACGACCATGATCATGAGGGACATAATCATCATGATCATGAAGCTGAAGGCCATGAGCATAATCACGAAGGTCACGACCATGAAGCACATAGTCATGAAGGTCATAATCATGAAGGACATAATCATGATCACGGCGACGTCCATGGCGAGGATGAGCATGAACATGGCATAACCATCAATCCTGAGGAAGCAAAGGCTTTCGGAGTGCAGACAACCACCATAGAGCCGATGACATTTCATGGTGTTCGCAAAGTAGCCGGTGAAATTGTTGCACCCAACAATGCCCAGCATGTAATTGTCGCTAAATCTTCAGGCATACTCAATTTCTCGCGTTCAATAAATCCCGGACAGTCACTTCGTTCAGGAGAACAGATCGCTACGATATCTGCTAAAGGTGTAGCGGGCGGTGACTCAAATGAAAGCGCCGGTGTGGCTGTTGAAGCGGCAAAGCGTGAACTTGACCGTATCACTCCCCTATTTAAAGACGGTATAGTATCGGAAAAGGAATATAATGCAGCAAAAAGTGCATACGATCAGGCTCTTGCCGGATATTCCGGCAGTAAATCAGGTAGTGCTGTCGTATCACCGGCTGCCGGTGTTATTACCAATCTTTATGTGAAGTCCGGTGAGTATGTAGAGGCCGGTCAGGCCGTTGCGGCCGTTTCTTCGACAAAGCGTCTCATGCTCAAGGCCGATCTTCCCGAACGTTACATGAATGAAGCCGGTAAGTATACTTCGGCCAACATAAAGGCGCCTTATAGTGATAAAGTAGTCAGCCTGAGTGCCCTTAACGGTCGTCGTACATCAGAGGGCAGCGAGGCTTATGCAACTGTCCCCGGTTATATTCCTGTCTATTTTTCATTTGATAATGACGGTAGCCTGCTGCCCGGCAGTCTGTGTGAGGCTTACCTTATCACATCCTCAAATTCTCAGGCGATAGCAGTTCCTGAAGAAGCCATAGCCGAGCAGATGGGCCAGCACTTTGTCTATGTCAAGATTGATGATGAAGGCTACGAAAAGGTTCCGGTTGTGCTTGGTGCCACGGATGGCAAAATGCGTGAGATCGTGAGCGGCCTTACTCCCGGTCGTGATGTAGTTACAGCCGGCGTTACATTTGTAAAGCTTGCAGAAGCTAAAAATGCAGTGCCTCAGGGTCATTCACATAATCACTGATAAGACATGCTTAATAGAATAATCAAAGGGTCGCTCTCCAATCGAGCGGCTGTAGTGATAGTGTTCGGACTGCTCCTGATCCTTGGCGCATCCATATTGACACGCATGGAAGTCGACATCTTCCCTGACCTCAATGCTCCGACAGTAGTCGTGATGACCGAGGCTCCGGGTCTGTCGGCTGATGAAGTTGAGCAGGTTGTAAGCCGTCCGATTGAAATAGGTCTTAACGGTGCCAGCGATCTCCGTCGTGTACGTTCCACATCAACCACCGGTTTCTCGGTAGTATGGGCTGAATTTGATTGGGGCACCGACGTATATCATGCCCGTCAGACTGTGGCCGAGAAACTTACTGAGGTCAGTGATGAGCTCCCCCAGAATGTCAATGCCCCCATTATTGGACCGCAATCGTCGATTTTGGGTGAAATGCTGATTATCGGCCTTACGGCTGACTCAACCGACATGCTTGAATTGCGTACACTTGCTGACCGCGTCATACGTCCACGTATACTTTCGCTTGGCGGTGTGGCTCAGGTAGCTGTAATCGGCGGTTCAGAAAAGGAATACCGTATTCAGCTGTCACCCCGCAGAATGACCCAGTATGGGATCACTCTTGACGAAGTGACTACCGCTGTGGAGTCAATTAATGATAATGCCCAGGGTGGTATTGTCAATCAATACGGCAACGAGTATATCGTAAAGACCGATGTCCGTACCAATATTCCCGAACAGATCGGCATGAC
>CAZIPQ010000001.1:36685-44857 GCA_964541165.1 uncultured Muribaculum sp. | reverse complement strand
AATCTCCAGATGTCGTTGCTTGAAGGTTCGCTTTTTGTCATCGCAATCCTGTTCTTCTTCCTGATGAATATCAGGATGACTGCCATTTCTGTGGTTACCTTGCCGGTATCGGTCATTGTCACTGTAATCATCATTCATCTGCTTGGCCTGAACATCAATACGATGACTCTCGGCGGTATTGCCATTGCGATCGGAGCTCTTGTTGATGATGCGGTGGTCGATGTGGAGAATGTATATAAGAGAATGCGTGAGAATGCCGGACGTCTGCCGGTGATTGATGTAGTGTTTGCTGCTTCACGTGAGGTACGCTATCCTATCTTCAATTCATCATTGATTATCATCGCCAGCTTCCTGCCGCTGTTTTTCCTGACCGGATTTGAAGGACGTATGCTTGTGCCTCTTGGCATTTCATTCATTGTAGCCCTGATCGCGTCTACGATTGTGGCTCTTACATTGACTCCGGTATTGTGCAGCTATCTGCTCCAGGGCACTGCAAATAAGCAGGATGCCATAAAGGAACCGAAGACCGCTCTTGCCCTGAAACGCATCTATGGCAACGCACTTAATGCTGTATTCCGTCACAGCAAGCTCGCTCTCGGTATTACCGCTGCGCTCTTTGTGGCAGCGATAATCGGTTTCTTTACACTCGGACGCAGCTTCATGCCTCCGTTTAATGAAGGCTCATTTACAATAAATATCAGTGCCCTTCCCGGCATCTCGCTTGAAGAGAGTGACCGTATAGGACGTGCCGCCGAGGAACTCATTCTTTCGGTACCTGAGATAAAGGTAGTCGCACGAAAGACCGGTCGTGCTGAGCTTGATGAACATTCGCTTGGTACCAATGTCTCGGAGATAGAGGCTCCCTACACTTTAACTGACCGCTCAAGAAAGGAAGTTGAGAGTGAGCTTCGTCAGAAACTTTCAAAATTCCATGGTGTGAACATCGAGATCGGACAGCCTATCTCTCACCGTATCGACGCAATGCTGTCAGGAACGGAGTCAGCTATCGCAATCAAGATTTTCGGTCCGGATCTGAATGAACTTTTGAAACTCGGTAAGGCTGTATCTGAACAGGCAGCTGATGTGGAAGGTGTCGTTGATGTCAATGTCGAGCAGCAGGTACAGCGTCCGTCGGTTGAGCTTCGTCCGCGTCGTGAACTGATGGCTAAGTATGGTATCACCAATGCGCAGTTTGTCGAGTGTGTCAACGTTGCGCTTAGTGGCGTGATTGTTTCGCATGTATATGATGAAGGCATGTCTTACGACGTCACTCTTCGCGTAGCTCCTGATGAAAGCAACACCATTGACTTGCTTAGTGGTGTTACTATTGACAGCAACCGCGGTCCTATTCCCTTGAGTTATATCGCGGAGGTTGTCAATACGACATCGCCCAATACTGTAAACCGTGAGAATACAGCCCGCCGTATCATTGTGTCGGCAAATGTATCGGGACGTGATCTTCGTGGTGCCGTTAACGATATCAAGGCGCTTGTCAAGAAAAATGTTCCGATGCCTCAGGGTTACTATGTAAATTATGGAGGCCAGTTTGAGAATGAGGCCGAGGCATCACGCACCTTGCTGCTTACTTCTGCGATCGCCCTTATCATAATTTTCCTGTTATTGATGTCAGAATTCAAGAATATAAGCGAGTCTCTCATTGTACTGACCAATATGCCGTTTGCAATTATCGGCGGTGTATTGATACTATGTCTTACATCAGGAGAGCTCAACATACCGGCCATCATCGGTTTCATATCCCTGCTTGGTATATCTACCCGTAACGGTATGCTTCTGATCTCCCGCTACAATGCTCTGCTTGCCGAGGGTATGTCGCTTAAAGAGTGTGTGCGTGCCGGATCTACTGACCGAGTGCTCCCTATTATCATGACGGCACTTACGTCAGCACTGGCGCTCATCCCTCTCGCACTGCGCGGCGGACAGCCCGGTAATGAGATTCAGTCACCGATGGCAATCGTTATTCTTGGCGGTTTGTTGTCAGCCACATTCCTGAATCTGTTTATCGTTCCGGTCGTATTTTACATGAATAAATCTCATAATAATAAGAAATGAACAAATATCTTGCAGGATTAATAGTAAGCTGCTGTATAAGCGGCGGATTACAGGCACAGACTTTTGACAGCTACATTGATCAGATCCTGGCATCCAATCCGGATCTGCTCAGCGCGCGCGCGGCTGCCGCAAGCGAGCTGTATGAGGCCAGAAGTGAGAATGCGCTTGAGGATCCTGAAATAGAGTTATCGCGTCAATGGGCCAAAGGAGATTCCGAAAATAAGTTTGAGATAAGTGTATCGCAAAGTTTTGACTGGCCCGGAGTATATGCTGCGCGAAGCAAGGCGCTGAAATCACAGTCGCGTGCCATGGATTATCTTAACTTAAGCAAGGAGCTCGATGCTCGTCTCGAGGCTAAGACACTTCTGCTTGATATAATCTATAACAAGAAGCAGATAAAATGCCTCAGCGAACAGTTTGATGCCATAAGCCGCCTGGTGGAGAAATATACCACCGGTGTGGAGAGAGGTGAACTTTCACGCATGGACTTGATGAAACTGAAAATCGAGCGGATCAGAATCTCCAATTCTCTCGATGAAGCAAAGCTCCAGTCGGCAGTATTGAAGCAATCGCTCTCTGCTCTTGCCGGAGGGAATTCATGTGATGACATCATTGCCGCAATGAATGAGTATCCGGAAGAAGTCATATTATCAGTCGAAGATTATGACCGTATATTGACTGAAGCTGATCCTCAGGGAAAATACAATATGCTTATGGCCCAGTCGCAGCGTGATATCGTAAAGGCCGAGTCAAGAAAACGCCTTCCCGCCCTGTCACTCGGATACATCTATTCGCGTGAAGACGGTGATACCTTCAACGGTATGTCGGTAGGTGTGTCTCTCCCATTCTTCTCTGCCAGAAATAAGGTGAAGGCAGCCCGTGCTCTTGAAACATCAATGCAGTACGAGCAGCAGTCTATCGCCCTGCAGCGTAAAGCGACTATGGAAAGCAACCGTGTGAAAACAGTTGATCTTTTCCGGAGAATGAACGAGATGCAATCAGTATTTAAGAATTCCGATGCAACATCTATGCTCCTCAAGGCTCTCGAGGGAGGACAGATCTCGGTACTTGAATATCTCAATGAAGTACAGTATTATCTGGAAGCACGCAATGAACTGCTTACCCTCGAATACGAGTATCAGGTGGCAGCTGCCAATCTTAACAAATACAATGTATTGCGTTAAAAAGAGTTGAGATATATTTTTTAAGCTTAGCGCCCTAAACTTTTGACAGTTTAGGGCGTTTTACATTAAAACAAAATAAATAAAACACTATGGAAATCGATATTTACACACAACCAAAGCTCCCGTATGCACCTGATGCATTGGCTCCTGTTATCAGCGCCGAGACTGTAGCTTACCACTGGGGTAAGCATGAAAAGGCTTATATCGATAATCTAAATAAACTGATACGTAACACCGAATGGGAGGATACACCTCTTGAGGAAATAATACGTACAGCTGACGGCCCGTTGTTCAACAATGCGTCGCAGGCATGGAATCATATATTTTACTTTTTCTCCTTCAGTCCGGAGGGTGGCGGAGAACCTACCGGTGATCTCGCTGACGCTATTGTCCGTGATTTCGGATCGTTTGAAGAATTCAAGCGGCTGTTCGTTGAAGCCGGTACCGGATTGTTCGGTTCGGGATGGGTATGGCTGTCACAGGATCATACCGGCAAGCTCTTTATAACCCAGGGTCCGAATGCTTCCAATCCTATTAAGGACGGTCTGAAGCCTATACTGACATTCGATGTATGGGAACATGCCTATTATCTCGATTACCAGAACCGCCGTGCCGACGCTCTCAAAAAACTTTGGGACATAGTCGACTGGAATGTGGTCGGTGACCGATACAAAAAGAAATAATTTTTTAGACTATAGCACTTTTAAGCATAATGTGATGAATGGAGGTGTGAGGCACTCGTGAGAGTTTCTCACACTTTTTTTGAACCTACAAAATTGTAATGGCGTTATAATCTAAAACCACTACACATTATGCCGCAAATAAATCAACCGAAGCATCACGGAGGTTGGAAACATTCGCTACTCCGTTTCATGCACATATTAGTCCTTCTTGGATCAATAGGTCTTATTGTACTTATTTCTTACGATTGTTTCAGGAACATATCGTTTCTTGCCAATCCTACCTACATGAAGATTCAGCTATGGATATGCGTGCTCTTCATGCTTGATGTCGTCATTGAATTTTTTCTCTCCCCCAAGAAACTCAGATACATTCTTACCCACCTGTTCTTTTTACTGGTGAGCATCCCCTATCTCAATCTGATCTCCTATTATCATGTTGAATTGTCGCCGGAGCTGCAATATCTTGTGCGATTCATACCTATGATAAGGGCTGCCTATGTGCTTACGCTTGTATTGGCGGTGTTCTCTTCTGATAAAATCTCAAGTCTTTTCATGGCTTATGTCGGCCTTCTGATTGCAACGGTTTATTTTGCAAGCATGATGTTCTTTATCGAGGAACATTACATAAATCCCGGCGTCAATACATACTGGTCGGCCCTTTGGTGGGCATTCATGGATGTTACTACCGTAGGATGCAACATCAATGCAATTACCCCTACGGGAAAAGTACTTGCAGTGATCCTGGCGGCCGAAGGCCTTATCCTCTTTCCCGTATTCACCGTGTACATCACTAACGCACTCACTAAAAAACGCGTAATAAATACTAAAAAGCAGTCGACAACGGTTAAAAATACTTCCAATAGCCAGGTTACGCCCTCTGCCACTTCTAATTAAATAGGAAAATATAGGGTAATTTCGTACCTTTGCAGGTCAAAGGTACCCCTATATGAACTATTTGTCAAAGTTATTTATATTACCGGTATTAAGCAGCGTGACTATTCATGCGGCCGAGCTTCCTGTTGAATTCGGCGGCCTGTCGGTTGCCCCGGTAATTGATATCCCGTCCAAATATACCGGTCTTGACGCCATATATGTGCTCCCGTCAACAGCTGACGTTAGCATGACTTTCGCTACCGATGGTCATACTTCTGTCAGCTGGGCTATTTTCGGCCAGACCGGAAGCGCCAATGCCGAGGATATCAGTAACGCAATATCTGATCAACGGGGATCAACCTTGTCTCATATAAAAGGGAATTCCGGCTATGTCATCAACTATGGGAGTCGGACATACTATATCTGGATTGTGGATTACTCAGACTACATGCTGCAGCTATCATCAATCAACGTCGATGATCACCTGAGTGATTGTGCACGAGTGATGCTGGATGTGACCGGTGAGATTGCCCCGATCGATTACTATTCTATAAACGGCAATCGTCAGGAACTGTCACGTGATCTTAAGTTGGACTACAGCTCGCTGATCTTTGACAAGTCAGCTGACAATTACACCACTACCCAGGTGGAGATAAATGTGGAGGACTGCAGCGAGAAGATTGTGGTACCTATGCCTCTATGCCCTACTGAATTTGTATTGACCGGCGATCGTTTTCTCTCGGCATGGAACATGCCGGTGGAAACAGTCAGCTCTCCGATGTACAATCCTGCCGGAGTCGACTTGACGACGGTGATGCTTGATGAGTCGGGCGACGAAGTTAACTCAATCGAGGGAGAAGCTCCCTGTCCGGTAACATTGCTGGCCCGTGTTACTGATGCCGCACTGTTTCACGAATGGCAGATAGCCCGTGACAGTGAGTTTACGGATATATATTATACCTCGGACGATCTTGAGACTTCCTATACATTCAGGGAATCCGGTAATTTTTACGTGCGAATGGTCGTGGCAAATGCCGATGGCAGTTGCGAAAAGACTGGCACGGTATTTGAAATATCACTAAGTGAATCGTCACTTAAATGCCCTAACGCATTTTCGCCTCAGGCAAGTCCGGGAGTGAATGATGAGTGGCGTGTGTCAGCGCGATCAATAGTTGAATTTGACTGTCAGATATTCAATCGCTGGGGTGTGTTGATCGCACATTTAACCTCACCCGAATCCGGATGGGATGGCCGTTATAAAGGAAAATATGTACCATCAGGTGTCTACTACTACACAATAAAGGCGCGTGGCGGTGATGGAAAATCATATAATTTGAAAGGAGATATCAATATAATTAATCAACGTACCGGATCTATGTTAAACGGATCCGGTCAAAACTGAACAGAACAACATGAAATATCATATTTTAACCCTAATGGGTGGAGCTTCGGTAGTCATATCCGCAATATTGCTCATGGCTCCTGTATCACAGGCCGAAGGTTCGGCTCCTGTAGTTTCACCCGAATTTTCTCAGGTAATCAATCCTACTGTGCCTAAGTCAATGCACTTCGCCGGAAAGAAAATAGACTTTGACCGGGCTGACATGTATGAGCGTCTTGACCGGGAACTGGCCGGTATGGCTTATACTCATGGAAATACATTGCTGGTAATAAAGCGAGCCAACAAGTATTTTCCCGAGATACTCCCCATCTTGAAAAAACATGGTATGCCGGAGGATCTCATTTATCTGGCATGTATTGAAAGTACGCTTAATCCGCGTGCTGTTTCAGGAGCTGGTGCGGCAGGTATATGGCAATTCATGAAAACTACAGCCAAAGAGTATGGCCTGGAAGTGAATGAATATGTCGATGAGAGATACAATATTGAAAAGGCAACTGCGGCTGCTTGCAAATATCTGAAAAATGCCTATGCCAAATACGGTAACTGGGAGTCGGTTGCAGCATCATATAATGCCGGTATGGCCCGAGTGACCAAGGAACTTGCATCGCAGGAGCAGAATACAGCCTACGACCTCTTCCTGAATGACGAGACTTCAAGATATATTTATCGCATGCTGTCGATGAAACTCATAATGGAGGATCCTCAGGCCTATGGCTATACGCTGACTTCCGATATGTTGTATCAACCGGTAAGGACTACCGAGGTCACTGTATCGACACCGGTGGAGAACTGGGCTACCTGGGCTGCATCACACGGCATCAGTTATATGCAGCTACGTGAATTCAATCCGTGGATACGAGCAAAATCATTACCCAACAAGACGGGTAAATCATATACAGTAAAGATACCTGAAAAGAAAGATCTCTACCGCTCGACCGCCAATAAAAAGACTTACAATAAAAAATGGGTGATTGATTGAGATGAGTGAAGAACTACAGGAAAAACTCTCGGTAATAGGTGCGAGAGTCCATAATCTGAAAAATATAGATGTAGATATTCCGCATAACAAACTTACCGTAATTACTGGATTAAGCGGTAGCGGAAAGTCATCGCTTGCCTTTGACACCATATTCGCTGAAGGACAGCGCCGTTATATAGAGACTTTTTCAGTGTATGCCCGCAATATGCTCGGTACACTTGAACGTCCGGACGTGGATCAGATTACCGGATTAAGTCCGGTGATTGCGATAGAACAGAAGACTGTCAACCGGAATCCGCGCAGTACTATCGGCACAACAACCGAGGTATATGACTATCTTCGTCTGCTGTATGCCCGTATAGGCCAGCCACGCAGTTATGTGACAGGCGAGCCTATGGTCAAATACACCGAGGAGAAGATCGTTGATCTGATATTGAGCCGGTATAATTCAAAAAAGATATATCTCCTGGCACCTCTTGTCAAGAACAGGAAAGGCCATTATAAGGAACTGTTCGAGCAGTTGCGGAAAAAGGGATATCTCACAGTGCGCGTGGACGGCGAGCTGCGTGAGCTCACTCCCGGGATGAAACTTGACCGATATAAGAACCATTCGGTCGAACTCGTTATCGATAAGCTGAAAGTCAACGACAAGGATGTCACGAGACTTCGTGATTCAGTCAATAAGTCATTACAGCAGGGCGACAAGCAGATGCTCATATATGATGTTGACGATGACAGCATCGGTTACTTCAGTCAGCAGCTGATGGATCCGGTAAGCGGAATATCATACCGTGAACCGGCGCCACATAACTTCTCGTTTAATTCGCCTCAGGGAGCCTGTCCTACATGCAAAGGCCTCGGTTATGTAAATCTTGTTGACCGTGCCAAGCTAATCCCTGACGACAAGCTTTCGATTCATGCCGGCGGAATTGTTGCCCTCGGCAGCTATAAGAACACTATGATCTTCTGGCAGATCGCGGC
>CAZIPQ010000001.1:0-36585 GCA_964541165.1 uncultured Muribaculum sp. | reverse complement strand
GCATTGTCAGAATGGGTCGAGACGGTTGATCAGCGGCTGACTGAACAACAGCTTGCAATAGGCCGTGAAATATTGAAGGAGATCAGGACGCGACTTCGTTTTCTTGTCGATGTCGGCCTTGAATATCTCTCGCTAAACCGTAACTCGGCCACACTGTCAGGCGGAGAAAGTCAGCGTATAAGGCTTGCCACACAGCTGGGATCGGAGCTTGTAAACGTCATGTATATACTTGACGAGCCAAGTATCGGACTTCACCAGCGTGACAACAAGCGTCTCATCGATTCGCTGAAGCGTCTCAGGGATGCCTCAAACTCCATTATAGTCGTAGAACACGACAAGGAGATCATGCTTGAGGCGGACTATATCGTGGATGTAGGGCCAAAGGCCGGTCGTAAGGGTGGTAATATCGTTTTTTCAGGAACTCCTGATGAAATGCTGCATACCGATACCCTTACCGCAAGCTATCTCAACGGCACAAGGACTATACCCGCCAAAGAAGAGTATCGTGAAGGTAACGGACGCAAGCTGATATTGCATGGATGCAAGGGGCACAACCTGAAGGATGTCACACTCACCTTGCCGTTAGGTAAGTTTATCTGTGTGGCCGGAGTGTCGGGCAGCGGGAAGTCAAGTCTGGTAAACGGCACATTGCAGCCCATACTCAGCAAGCATTTTTACCGTTCGCAGCAGGAGCCGTTGCCATATTCTTCGATTGAAGGAATAGAAAATATCGACAAGGTCGTTACGGTGGATCAGTCGCCGTTAGGACGCTCTCCCAGATCGAATCCGGCAACTTATACCGGTGTTTTCTCCGACATACGCAATCTTTTCGTAAACCTTCCTGAGGCCAAGATACGAGGCTATAAGCCGGGGCGTTTTTCATTCAACGTGGCCGGAGGCCGTTGCGAAGCCTGCAATGGCAACGGATACAAGATCATCGAGATGAACTTTCTCCCTGATGTTCTTGTGCCCTGTGAGGTATGCGGCGGCAAACGGTATAACCGGGAAACCCTCGAGGTGAGATATAAGGGCAAATCAATTGCCGATGTACTTGACATGACCATCAATCAGGCGGTGGAATTTTTTGAGGGCATACCCAATATCCTGAAAAAAATCAAGGTGCTTCAGGACATAGGTCTCGGCTATATCAAACTTGGCCAACCTTCAAGCACATTGTCAGGCGGAGAGAACCAGCGCGTGAAACTTGCCACAGAATTGGCTAAACGTGACACGGGCAAAACCCTTTTCATCCTTGATGAGCCTACCACAGGTCTGCATTTCGAGGATATAAACACTCTGCTCGGAGTCCTGAACCGATTGGTAGATAAAGGGAATACCGTGCTTGTAATAGAGCATAATCTGGATATATTGAAAAGTGCCGACCATATCATTGACATGGGACCTGAGGGTGGGCGTAACGGAGGGTACATCATTGCCGAAGGTACACCCAAAGAAATCATTGCCGGCACATCTCCGACAGCCAAATATCTTGCTGAGGAATTTTATGGCCCGAGTGCCGAGTCGTGAATTTTATCGCAAAGAATTTATGCTATAAAACATACTGCTTTTCCTTGCATTATTGAGCAATTTGACATTATCGGGATGATATGTTAAATTGTCTAAAATTTGTGGATTTTCCAGAAAAAAGTGGGAAATCCACAAATCTTTTATAACTTTGTAACTGTTCTGTAATAAAGAGTACTTCTACATAGAGATCGGATAACCATTGCAATATTTGAATTTAGAAATTTGAATTTGCTATTTGCAACAAGCAATTCAAAATCGAATACAATTTGATTGAATGAGTTATTAGATCAAACGGTTAAAGTTTGGAAATCGCATAGCAAATTCACAAAATGAATTGAGATTTTCAAAGCCAAATACGGCATTCAAATACAAATAATCGACCGTTAACACCGTTAAACAAAGCACATATTGAGCTGTAAATCATAGTAGATGTAATCAAAAGTTAAAGTTTAGATTTAGTATTAGGCCATATCATCAGACAGTATTGATGATATGGCCTATTTATTTTGCTGTAAATCATATTATTACTGCTATAACGTGAAGTATTACTATAATAAGTTGCAGTTGCGTATGTGAAATTGCAAATGTAGAATTTGAAATTGCAAAGATGGTGTTTTGAAAAATAAATTTGCAATTTACAAATTAATTAATTACATTTGCACATCGTAATTGCAAATCAAAATACCGATGGATATAGCTTCACGCATCAAAAAATTCCTTGATTTTTCAGGTATCCAGAGCTCTCGCTTCGCCGATGCCTGCGGTATTCCCCGTCCTTCTTTCTCTCAATTGTTAAATGGCCGCAACAGAACTGTGAGCAATGAGGTCTTTAACAAGATTCATAAGGTCTATCCCAATCTTTCCATCGATTGGCTGATGTTTGGCGAAGGAAATATGCTGCGTGACGAAAATATTGAAATCTCAGAGCCTCAAAATGAGTCAGAATCGCCTGTAAATGCTTCAAGAGAGACTGTTAATGAGGATGTTATATCCGCCGATTCCCCCTTTTCAGAACAGACGTCTGAGAGCACGGAAAAAATTGCATTCAGGCCTGTATCCCCACAGCAGGATATTTTACCCCGTAATGAGGTAAGCAGTACGCCTAAAGCATCTTCCATGTCGCTTAATGTCGATAGTTCACGCCGTGTCGTCAATATCATGGTATTTTACAGCGACAACAGTTTTGAGACGTTTGTACCTAAATAAATAGGGATTACTTCACATATAATTTGTACCTTTGCGACATAATCACATTATATAATTTTTATGTCGTTAAAGAAGTACATGATGGACTTTGAGATTGTTGAGAACAACCGCCTGAACGATCTCTATTCATTGCTCATATTGCGTCCCGCTGCCGGTCATGCCCTTCCGGATATTCTTCCGGGGCAATTCGTGCAGGTACGTATCGATCACTCCCCTGTCACATATTTGCGCCGTCCTATCTCGGTTAATTTTGTCGACCGGGCTAACGGACACTTGTGGTTGCTGGTCCGTAAAGCCGGAGCCGGCACCAAAACGCTTATCGATAGCAAGGCCGGTGAAATGATCAATCTGCTGTTGCCTTTAGGTAATTCCTTTACCCTTGATGCTGATAAGAAACGCGTGCTTCTGGTCGGCGGAGGAGTCGGTGTGGCACCTATGCTGTATCTCGGTTTGTGGCTGAGCCAACACGATATTCAACCTGAATTTCTGTTAGGCGCGCGCTCAGCTGCCGATGTGCTTGAACTCGACGAGTTCCGTGCTATCGGTCCTGTCCATATTTCGACAGAGGATGGTTCTCTTGGCGAAAAAGGGCTTGTGACTACCAACAGCGTGTTCAACGACAAGTGGGATCTTATTTATTGCTGTGGTCCTGCTCCGATGATGAAGGCTGTCGCCAGAGTAGCTGACTCTATTGGTGCCGAATGTGAGGTCTCGCTTGAAAATATGATGGCCTGCGGTCTTGGCGCATGTCTGTGTTGCGTGGAGAATACGGTCAAAGGTAATGTGTGTGTATGTACGGAAGGTCCTGTATTTAATACCCGTCAGTTAACATGGTAAATTTAGGAGTAAACATAGGTGAGCTTAAGCTCAAGAATCCGGTGCTTACAGCATCCGGAACTTTCGGTTATGGTGAGGAATTTGCCGATTTCATAGATCTTGAGCGTCTGGGCGGCTTTATAGTTAAGGGAACAACGCTTAATCACCGTGAGGGCAATCCCTATCCCCGAATGGTCGAGACCCCATCAGGAATGCTTAATGCGGTGGGATTGCAGAATAAAGGTGTAGATTATTTCATAGAGCATATATATCCCCGTATAAGCGGTCTTGACACGCAGATTTTAGTCAATGTGTCAGGAGCGTCGGTCGATGATTATGTTAAGGTGTGCGAGAAGCTGGCTCCACTTGACCGTATCAATGCCATTGAAGTCAATATCTCATGTCCTAACGTTAAGCAAGGAGGTATGGCCTTTGGCACTACATGTGATGGTGCAGCTCAGGTTACCGCTGCTGTCAGGAAAGCTTATCCCAAGACTGTAATAGTAAAGCTCTCCCCTAACGTCACCTCTATTGCCGACATAGCAAAGGCCGTGGAAGCCGAGGGAGCCGACGCTGTATCGCTGATCAATACCCTGCTTGGCATGGCAATTGATGTGGAGCGTCAGCGTCCTTATCTGTCCACTATCACAGGCGGCCTCTCAGGTGCCGCTGTAAGGCCGGTTGCCGTACGTATGGTATGGCAGGTCGCTCATGCAGTAAAAATCCCCGTAGTCGGCCTCGGAGGCATTATGAACGGACGCGATGCGATCGAGTTCATGCTTGCCGGAGCAAGAGCTGTCGAGATCGGTACGGCCAACTTTATCGATCCCACCGTCACAATGCAGATTATCGACTATATGAATGACTACTGCAGTCGTCATCATATAGCCGATATCAATGAGATTGTCGGTATGATATGACTTATCGCCGTCGGAACGATGACGGCAGAGCAAGCAATTGATATTGCAGCGTGCGCGCTATTCGGAAGTGACCGTCGGCATTAGGATGCAGTCGGTCACTTTCGCTTGAATGAAAGTATTGTGCGTGACTGTCAAAGTTAGGATACAGTCCGCTCAGCGAATGCATGTCGATCACGGGTACACCCCATAATGTTCCGGCACGTTTAAGGGTGTCTATATATGTCTCAAGATATAGTCCCTGTCCGTTTGCAAAATTCTCATCAGGCTGTACATTCTTTTCATTAAAGCATGCATATCCGCGATGTATCGGGGTCATGATGATGATCTGTTTGGTCGGATAAGTGCTCTTCAGGTAGGCCATCACGCGGTTTATATTGCCGCAGAATGTCGAGTCGGTCATTACAAACTCGCGGTGCATCCTTGGGCTTATTATGCCGTTGACATTAGCTGAATCGGCATGTTCGGTATAGAACTCTCCTATCGGCTTGCTATGGTTGTAGTCATTGGTTCCGGCCCATATTATTATCGCATCAATGCTGTCGCCTACTGCCTCATGCATCTCTACCGCCTTGTTGTAGATGCCGTCCCACTGATAGCCGCTGCGTGCATATACCTCAGGTGTTATTCCGAGCAGCTCCTCCAGATATTCCCAGTATCTTGCTTTTGTAGAGGCATTGCGTGGATCGGTCATTGAGTCGCCTAAAAATCCTACCCGCTTACCTTTCCACTGCGAGTCCTTGGTGATCATGTCAGAGGTTACTTCGACTTTGGGTGCATGTTCGTGTCCTTTATGGGCAAGCATCGGCATGGATACCATCATGCCGAGAGCCACTACCAGCGAATTAGTTATTTTCATTGCCATATTGTTCTAAATAAGCCTCACACGCTTCAACCAGTTCATCGTACCATTCCTTTCCGAACTGATCGATCAGCGGCTGCTTGAGAAATTGATAAAGTTTTATGCCGTTTTTTCTGCCAAGTATCTCGGCGCATTTACATATTTTCCATTTATGGTAATTGACGGCGGTAAATGTAGGATATTCGGTCAGTCTTACCGGATAAAGGTAGCATGATGCCGGTTTCCGGAAGTCTTTTATTACGCCGTTGCGATAGGCCTTCTCGATGGCACACTGGCATATTCCTCCCGGTGCATAACAGGTAAACACGCAGTCCCTGCCATCTACGATAGTCGTGACGAGATCTCCTTCTTCGTCGATATATCCGACTCCCCGTTCGTCAATCTCCCTTTGGGCCGCCGGAGTAAGGTCATCATATATAAGCGGGAGTATCTCCTTTAGCTTTTCATATTCCTCCTGGGTTATAGGAGCTCCTGCATCTCCGTCGATACAGCACTGGCCCTTACACTTGTCAATGTCACAGCAGAAGTACTGTTCGGCCAGGTCAAGACTCACTAACTTATCCTGAATTTGTAGCATAATCTGTTCTTCTTCCATAATCTCCACAAAGGAACGAATTAAATTCCTAAGCACAAAATAAAACGGGGAGCAACTACCGTCAGCTGCTCCCCGTTGTCTTATTCATATAGTTTCTGTCCTATCTCTTTTTCCCGTCTGCGTATGGCTTTCGTCAGGAATATATTGGCGATTGTCCATGTTCCGAGATCTATCAGGAACAGCAGGGTGATGTTGACATAGCTTGACAGGAACCAGTTCAGCAGGATTAATACAGCCGATCCCGCTATAATTATCGGCATTGCCACACGCTGATGAATTCCAAGTGCCAGCAGCTTATGATGGATGTGGCTCTTGTCGGGCATGAACGGAGAGCGGCGGGCGCGTATGCGGTGGAGATATACACGCACTACATCGAAGCCGGGAATAAGCAGTGGCGCGAATGCAAGTATCGCCGGATTGTTGTATTCTACACCGTTGGGCAGCTGACACACTCTTATTGCGAATATGCTTAACAATAGGCCTATGGTTAATGCTCCGGTGTCGCCCATAAATATCTTCTTTTGGCGATTAGGATCGCCGAAAACATTGTAAACAAAGAATGGTATCAGTGCGCCTAATGTGGCTATTGCAAGTGCCGAGTACACATACAGTCCCGAGTCGTAGCAGATAATCGCATAGAATACACATGCGATACCTGACAGACCTGATGCCAGACCGTCAATTCCGTCAATCAGGTTGATCGCGTTGGTTATAAATACGGCGATAAGTACCGTTAACATTACCGCTACCGGAATAGGCAGAGTGTAGACAAAGCAGAAGCCGTGAAGGTTGTTGAGAATCAAACTGCCGAGGCACAGAAGCAGGGCGCTGAATATCTGTGCGATGAATTTAGCACGGTATTTAATACCGATCAGGTCATCTGCAATACCGATGAGATATAGGATTACGATGGCGCACACGATGAAGCATATCGCCAGCAGGCTATCCTCAAACTCATTTATGACCGGTGTGTTATTGAGAGCAATTGATACGCCGAAAACCAGAAAAATGGAAAATAATATAGCCGGGAAAAACGAAATGCCTCCAAGTCGGGGGACAGCCCCTTTATGGATTTTTCTGGGATCAATTTCATCAAACAGATTCTTACGAAATGCAATTAACAAAATCTTGGGTATAATAATACCTGTAAGTGTTGCGACGCAACAGAAGATTGCAATATCGATTATTAGCCAAGGTGACATGATTTCAAATCAGGTTATAATAAAAGTTTAAACGTGTTTAGTTAGTAGTATGGCAAAAAAGTATACAGAGGTATTCAGCTTCAGTTCTTGTATTATTAAAAATTATCTCCATATACAATTTTCTAAATGTTATGTTTGACAAAGTTAACTAAATCCGCACACATATCCAATTATTGTAAAAGAAAATATATTTTTAGTTAAGTTAGATGCGGTATAACAGTTGTATATTTGCGACAACTGTAATCAACGGAAGCTCGGTGTGGCGAGTGAATGTACGCGATTTATGTAGTCAGCCAGTGATGTCGCTTTATTGATGGCTTTCACAGCCTTGCGGTCAAAATTGGCTCCGAGGTATTCCCACAGAGGTTTTAGTTTGGCCAAAACCTGATGTTCTCCGCATAGCGACGAGCTGTAATGATTATAAATCCTTTCGTGAAGTTGTAGGATGGCTTCATTCCGGTCTTTCTCGGGCCATTCTTCTCCGGAGCACCACTCTGCGAATAAGCTGGGTCGTGCCAGTAATCCCCTACCGGCCATAATTCCGGCTATTTCCGGATATGTTGACATGAGATTGTTGATCTCTTCGGGCGATGTGATATCGCCATTGTAGATCACAGGGTGTTTTATGACTGAAATGAAGCGGCCTAATTCGGCGTAGTCGATATTTCCTTTGTATTGCTGGATAGCGGTGCGGGGATGTAGTGTCACATGAGCCAAAGGCATTGAATTGATGATCGGGGCTATCCTCTCCCATTCGTCAGGCCGGTTGACTCCAAGACGCATTTTTATGGAAAATTGCACGTCATTACGGCTGCAAATGTATTCGGCTACAGCACTCAATCGCGCAGGATCAGTCATCAATCCCGCGCCTCTTCCCTTCTTTACCTGCGGGACGAATGGACATCCCATGTTAATGTCGATCCTGCCATATCCTTCTGCGATGACAGCTTCAGCAAGCATCTCCAGCTCCCCGGCATCACGCACTATGATCTGAGGAATCAGGTCATAGCCGGTATTAAGCCGCGGAGTGATGTCGCGCATGTCTCTGGTGCGTACACTCCCCTTTTCAATTCGTATAAACGGTGAGAAATATGTGATCCGGCAATCCTGAAACAGTTGGGAATGGGCCTGTCTCCACGGTGCCTCGGTCAAACCCTGCAGCGGAGCTGCCATCAGTTTGATAGAATCCTGACACATTATTTTGACAAGATAACCGCAGCTTCCTCCGGACTAAAGTATTTCTCAACGAGAAGCCGGTAATCGTCAGTTTTCTTTGCCGCCTTTATCCAGGCATCGATGCTGTCAGCAAACACACTGCTCTCTTTCGCTGCAATCCATGATTGAAATTGATTGAAAGATATGTCAGTGCTTATGTCAAGATTAGGATATTTGTCAGCCAGTTCACGTGCTATCCGCTCGCTTACCACTGCCCGGTCAATATCGCCTAAAGCGGTCATTATTACCAACTGCTCGTTGCCGTAATCCTCCTCATATTTAATGTGGATGGGGGCGCCTATTTCTTTCGCCAGATTATTGATGCGGCTTTCGGTTGACGATCCTTTCACGATCCATACGGTGTCTCCGCTCAGGTCGAGCTGGGAACGCACTGCCACGTTTCCTGCAGAATCGCGCCGTTGTACGAGTACCTGTCTGTCAAGCATCACCGGTTCGAGCAGAGTATAATTCTCCTTCATTTCAGCAGTCGACGGTATATTGGCGATCAGGAGGTCAAATGTATGGTCGTCAAGCTGCTTCAGCGGTTCGTTTATACTTGCCACGGGATGAAACCGGAACTTCAGCCCATGATCGCGTGCCAGTAAACGAAGCAGGTCATAATTGTATCCTCCCAAAGTGTCGGCATATCTGTAAAATGACCGGGGAGCATATTCCAGCGCCACGTCGATAGTATCTGTTACCGTCTGGGGGTCATTTGTGGTTGATGCTGACTTTGTGCTGCAGTTGTTGAGCGTATACATTGCTCCGAGAGCAAGAAACAATCCGCCAATCAGCGGCAGCGCGTTATTTTTAGGTTTAAGTCTACGTAATGCCATGATCTTGAATTTGCTTAATTGGTAAAGTCCACCGAGAGGCCAAACTGAAAGCGTCTTGGATTAAGAGGATAGTGAGGCATTGAGAAATAATTGTTGCCCATAAGGCCCTGGTTGACGTGGCTGCACATGATATAAAAGCGGGTTTTGCTCAATTTGAAATTCGCATAGGCGTTCATGAACGGATAATTGCCGCATTTTATCTCACGCTGATTGTAGAAGGTCATTGTTGCCGGCTGATAGTCGACAGCACGGTAGCTTGTATAATAATCAACATCGGCGCCTAACTGCACTGAAAGTACTTTGGCGACCTTGAATGTTACGTATAGATTGGAATAGACAGCCAGCTTCGGTAAGGGCAACACGGTTTCATTGGAAGAGGTCTGGTAAATTACCCGGTTTTCCCAGTGCAATGCGCGGAGATCAAACCTCTGATGAAGATTAGCACCAACGATCTGCACGCTTCCGCCATATTGAGTCGGTAGGCACTGTTCGTTGAAGTACAGCATATTCTGCGCGTTTTCAACATCCACGGTAAGCTTCGTATTGGTGTGAGGTATATCCAGCTCGCCACCTATGCGCAAGCTGCGGGTCTTTCCGAAGTCATTGTCCCAGATGAAGTGGTTTGACACATAATGGTTCATCAGATAAGGCGCAGCTTCATTCTTAAACTGTCCGCGTGCGATGATTGACACTGAATCGCCTAACAGCTTGAACTTTGTGCCTATACGTCCGTCAATGTCAAGATCTCCTACTCCTCGTCCGATAAGACCGAATTTGGCCGTTGCCTGATATGTCAGTATGCTGCCGAGTTCCTTTGACAACCGGCCGCCTACCCATACAAAATTCTCGCTTGCCGAGTGAGGCACTTTATCAACAGGATATGGCGTCAGGCCTTCGGGCAATACGGGTAACTGGTCGATGGTATCTGTAGCCTGGGTATAGCTGCGATATTCGTGTGAGGCAAAGCCCGTGAGTCCGAAGCGGGCAAACTTGTTGAATTCCTCAAGCAGTGTTATTGCCACAGTATTTTTGATAGAACTGTACTGTGTACGGTCGTTGCTTTCGTCAAGCGACAGATATGTGTGGGCCCAGAAGTCATCGGGCTCTTTAGTATCATGAAATGTGTGACGGCCGGTCCTGTAATCCAGAATCCAGTGGAATTTAGTGACCGGAACATAGGTGCTGATTGTCGTGGAGTCATTTATGTCCTCTTCCTTCCAGAAGCCCACTTTATAGGCGTTGGTCATGTAGAACTGACCGCCTACAAGGCGTGAATGTGCATTGTCGAGGCGTGTCGGGATAGCTTTTGGCTCGACGGTGGTCTGTCCTCCCTGCACTTCGGCCGGATCTGTGATATAAAGGTCGTTGGTAATACCGCCGTTGTTTTTCCCAAGGGTATTCCAGTGATTGTAAAAAGCCTCCATTTCATATCGGTCACCGATATATGAGCCTGATACTCCCCACATCACCCCTTTTACAGCTTGTTTGTCATAACTTCCTTTGGAATACAGGTAGTCAAACATTGCTCCTATCTGGGCTTTGCTGTTGATGTTGCCTGAGAATATGGTCTTGAGCCTGTCCTGTGAGTTCATCTTATTGCCGCCGGTGCTGTATGAGACCAGTGTCAGCGGTATATGTGAGTTGAAGAACCGCTGTTTGCTGAATGTCGGTAGCCACGCGTCAAGAGCATCACGGAAGAAAAAATCGCTCATGGGCTTGCGGTCAAAATACAACATGGTCTCACCGGGAGCGCCGTAGTTACCGGTTGTGGCGTATGCAGGGCTAACAGCTGACGGAACAAATTGCTGAGCGTAATTTTCCGGAAGCGTGTCCATCGCAACATATTCTCTGGCGCCGAATGGTTGAGTCAGGCGCCATGAGTAAACTTCCTGCTTGATGTCTTTCTCCTTTGCTGTGGTTGCTTCAGGATCATCTTGCGCCATGAGTGAGCCTGACGCAAGCATTAGCATGCCAAGTGTAATGATAGATTTTTTCATACTAATGCAAAGTTAGTGATTTTGCCGCAACCCGGTAGTTTATTTTCTTATTTTGTCATGGTATAACCTATTTTAATCATCGTATATTCTGCATTTCCGTAAGATATTTCCAGAATCTTACAGGCATGTCCTGCTTTTGCTTTCGGGGATTGCTGCGTTCGGTAATGGCGGTAGCCCTGAAATATGTGCGCCACAGGCTCTGGTACAGTCGTTCATTCTCATCCATAAGCTCGTCGCTTAGTTCGCCGGTAAGTACGTGATAATCCGGTGATGTGAAGGACATACGGCGTGCCTCATTGCCATCATAGTAAAAACCATAGTCGCGGAGGCGGTCGTAGATTATGAATTTTTGGTCGGCAAACCGGTCGCTGAAGTGCTTGATTGCCATAGGAAGGACATCAAACAAGGGCTCTACCATGGCGAAATAAGTGCCGTCGGCAGCTTTTTGGAATCTTACAAACTGCAGTATGCGATGCGCCTCGCCCCTTACCCGGCGACATTCTTTCAATACTGCCAGCACATGTGGGTCGGAAAAGTCATTTTCTATGGATTTTTCCGATGTGACAGCACGGCATATAAAACAGAACGCGTCAAAGGCAAATTCCCGCCTGTCAGTCAGAAATGCCGCTGCAAGAGATGATCTTGCGCTTGCCGAAACCACTTTACCCAGCTTGCGCCATACCCGAATGCTTTTGCTCTCATCGGTTGTAACTTCATGGATATGGTCATAAAATAAAGGATGCTCCATGTCGGGTGAAAACAGAGCATCAGGTGACTCCTTTCTTACAAAAGAGTCAAAAACAGCGGTTAGCAGACCATCAAATGTACCGTCGAAAGTGTATATGACCATCAAGAAAAGTCAAAGGTTAGTTGTGTGGAATTCTCTTTTTCTGGAGTACGTGCTGTCAGCTGCCGGCGCACGTACTCCGGTGACACATCGGCTACTGATTGTGTTGACAGTTCTCCGCAAGTTATGAAATAGCGGGCACGTTTAAGCGTAACTCCGATATTTTTCAGATGATAAGATGTAAGGTGCCTGAATTTACGGGCATTGATAATAAGCGCGGCCGACTTGACTCCTATCCCAGGCACACGTAAAAGCATCTCATAAGGTGCCTTGTTGACATCGATTGGAAAAGCTTCAGGATGTCTCAGTGCCCAGCCTAACTTCGGATCTACCTCAAGGTCAAGATTAGGATCGCTGCCGTCAGTGATTTCATCGGCTGAAAAGTGGTAGAAGCGCATGAGCCAGTCAGCCTGATAGAGACGGTTTTCTCTTACAAGTGGCGGTTGTTTCAGTGCCGGTAGCCGTTTGTCATATTCGTTGACAGAGACATAGCCTGAATAGTACACGCGTCTCATCGTAGGAGTGGAATATAACATTGATGACACTTTAAGTATGTCACGGTCGGTATCGGCTGAGGCTCCTACGATCATCTGGGTGCTTTGACCTGCAGGAACAAATCGCGGCACATGACGTAGCCGCTTGGAATCCTCTTTATTTTCCAAAACGCCCTGCCGGATATATCCCATCGGTTCGTAGACGCTTTTGTGATCCTTTTCCGGCGCGAGGAATTTTAATGACTGTTCATTGGGAATTTCAAGATTCACACTCATTCGGTCGGCATACCGCCCCGCTTCATTCACAAGTTCTCTTGATGCTCCGGGAATGCTTTTCAGATGGATGTAACCGTTAAAGCGATGTACGGTGCGCAGCTCTTTAGCAATTCGTGCTATCCGTTCCATCGTGTAGTCAGGGTTTCGTACCACTCCTGAACTCAGAAAAAGCCCCTCGATGTAATTACGACGGTAAAATTCCATCGTTATATCCACGACTTCGGTTACGGATAAGGTGGCGCGAGGGATATCGTTACTCCGGCGGTTGATGCAATATGCGCAGTCATACATGCAATAGTTGGTAAGCATTATTTTTAACAGCGATATGCACCTTCCGTCGGCGGCAAAACTATGACACACACCTACTCCGCCAACGGTATTACCCACTCCGCCTGATTTGTTGGAGCGTACCGTTCCGCTTGACGAGCAGGATACATCGTATTTGGCCGCCGCAGCTAATATTCTTAACTTTTCAAGAGTAGCTTCTGTCATGGTTGCAAAGTTACCGCGATAGTGTGTAAAATACAAGCATCGCAGTGTTAAATTACCTTTTGCTCGACTTATCACTTGTAGGCTATCATTTTGTATGGTTGATATGGATTATGCCTATTCCATTTTTAAGATTTTCATTAGTGATATTATGGAGTTTTTTTCTTATTTTTGCACTCTAAAACCAATCCAATAATAACGTTATATAAAACTTATGGTTGTTTTCTTTAAAAAAGGCGCTAATCACATTATTGCCGTTGAGACTAATCATCGCTTTGATGCTGAGGAGAGCCGTAAGCTCAGTTGGCTTTTTGACGGCGCCACTCAACTGGCTGCCACATCGTTAAAAGGACGATTTGTTGGCCCGCGTCGTGAAATGATTACTCCCTGGAGCACAAATGCAGTCGAGATCACCCAGAACATGGGGCTTGAGGGGATTACCCGAATAGAGGAATTCTTCCGCACGACTGCCGAGACACCCGAATTTGACAAAATGCTTCAGCGTGTCTATGACGGGCTCAACAGCAAGGTGTTTACAGTCAACAAGACTCCGGACGCCATAGTGTATATTGATGATATTTCTGAGTATAATCGCAACGAAGGTCTGGCTTTGAGCCCTGAGGAAGAGCAGTATCTGCGCGATCTCAGCAAAAAGCTCGGACGCCCGCTTACCGACAGTGAGGTATTCGGTTTTTCTCAGGTCAATTCCGAGCATTGCCGACATAAAATCTTCAACGGCACCTTTATTATTGATGGAGAGGAAAAGCCGTCATCACTATTCAAACTTATTAAGAAAACGTCGCAGGTCAACCCTAACCGTCTCGTGTCAGCCTACAAAGACAATGTAGCTTTCATCGATGGCCCTAAGGTTGACCAATTTTATCCCATAAATCCTGATCAGCCCGACTATTTTGAGGTAAAGGATCTGGATACTGTTATTTCTCTCAAGGCCGAAACTCATAACTTCCCCACTACGGTCGAGCCGTTCAACGGTGCCGCTACCGGTACCGGCGGTGAGATCCGTGACCGTCTTGGCGGTGGTAAGGCCAGTCTGCCTATCGCGGGTACTGCTGTTTACATGACTTCTTATCCGCGCATGTCGCCTGATCATCGCTGGGAGCTTATGATGGATCCTCGTGCATGGCTCTACCAGACTCCGTGTGATATTCTGATCAAGGCTTCCAATGGCGCATCAGACTTCGGTAACAAGTTCGGCCAGCCTCTCATCTGCGGTTCTCTTCTTACATTTGAACATGCTGAAAATGGCAAGAAGTATGCCTACGACAAGGTTATCATGCTTGCCGGCGGTGTTGGCTTCGCAGCAAAAAAGGATGCCATCAAGGGTGAACCCGAAGCCGGAGAGAAGGTGGTCGTCATGGGTGGCGACAATTACCGTATCGGCATGGGCGGCGGCGCTGTGTCGTCGGTAGAGACAGGTCAGTATGACAACTCTATCGAGCTCAATGCCGTGCAGCGTGCCAACCCTGAGATGCAGAAGCGCGTCAGCAACGTTATCCGTGCTCTCGCCGAGAGTGATTCCAACCCTATTATCTCTATACATGACCATGGTGCTGGCGGCCATCTCAACGCTTTGTCAGAGCTTGTCGAGGCAACCGGTGGTAAGATTGAGATAGGTTCATTGCCCATTGGCGACAAGACTCTTTCGGCTAAGGAAATAGTCGGCAATGAGAGCCAGGAGCGCATGGGTATGGTGCTCAAGGAGGGTGATATTGAATATGTAGAGCGCATCGCTCAGCGTGAACGCGCTCCCTTCTACGTAGTCGGCGAGACCACAGGTGACGACCGATTCGTGTTCGAGCAGCCTGATGGCGTGAAGCCCATTGATCTCGCCATGGCCGATATGTTCGGCAATTCACCGAAGACTGTGATGAAGGATGTCACCGTAACTCAGGAATACAAGGATGTCGAGTACGATAAATCACATGTAGAGGATTATCTGCGTGACGTACTCAGTCTTGAGGCTGTGGCATGTAAGGATTGGCTCACAAATAAGGTTGACCGCTCGGTTACCGGTAAGATCGCACGTCAGCAGTGTCAGGGCGAGATTCAGTTGCCTTTGAGCGACTGTGGCGTCGTATCACTTGACTATCGCGGAAAGGCAGGTATAGCTACCTCTATCGGTCATGCTCCGCAGGTAGCGCTCGTTGATGCTGCCAAGGGTTCTGTGATAGCAGTTGCCGAAGCATTGACAAATATCGTGATGGCTCCTTTGGCTGAAGGTCTGAAGAGCGTATCACTCAGTGCCAACTGGATGTGGCCGTGTAAGAATGCCGGCGAGGACGCCGCTCTTTACCGTGCCGTCGAGGCTTGTAGCGACTTTGCCTGCGCTCTGGGAATTAATATCCCTACCGGCAAGGACTCGCTTTCAATGACTCAGAAGTATGGCGATGACAAGGTATTTGCTCCCGGCACAGTGATTATCTCGGCTGCCGGAGAGGTAAGCAATGTCCGTTCGACCGTATCACCGGTACTCCAGGCTAAGGATTCCACCTTATATTATATAGACTTCAGCGGCGATAAGCTGGCTCTCGGAGGCTCGGCACTTGCGCAGGCCCTCAATCGTCTTGGCAAGGAAGTGCCTACAGTAACCGATCCCGCACAGTTTATCAGCACATTCAACGCCGTGCAGAAGCTTGTCAGCAGCAAGGCTCTTCTTGCCGCCCATGATGTGTCGGCCGGAGGTCTTGTCACTACCCTGCTCGAAATGACATTCGGTAATGTGAATGGCGGTATCGAGCTCGACGCTGATGCATTTGCTGCCTTCGGTGAGAATGATCTTGTCAAGATACTTTTTGCTGAAAATCCGGCTCTTGTAGTTCAGGTTGCCGAGGGTAAGCGTGAGCGTGTGGAGGGCGTACTCAAAGCTGCCGGCGCACGTTTCTGTGCCATCGGCAAGCCTTCATCCGAGCGCACTCTGGTCATAAGCCATGACGGTGCCGAGCAGATGCTGTTCATCGATCATCTGCGTGACGTATGGTTCCGCTCATCTTATCTCCTTGATTCGGTTCAGAGTGGTGAGAAGTGTGCTAAGGCCCGTTTCGAAAACTATAAGAAACAGCCTATCCGTTATCGTTTCCCTGCCGGTTTTGACGGAAAACTGAAATCCCGCGGTCTGTCGCTGCGTCGTGACGGCAAGTCAGGCGTACGTGCTGCTATCATACGTGAGAAGGGTGTCAACGGCGATCGTGAGATGGCTTACTCGCTGTATCTGGCAGGCTTTGATGTTAAGGATGTCCACATGACTGACCTAATGAGCGGCCGCGAGACGCTTGATGATGTGAATATGATAGTATTCTGTGGCGGATTCTCCAATTCCGACGTACTCGGTTCGGCTAAAGGCTGGGCCAGCGGCTTCCTTTGGAATGAGAAGGCCAAGGCTACACTGGAGCGCTATTACAGCCGTCCCGATACTCTCAGTCTCGGTATCTGTAACGGCTGTCAGTTGATGATCGAGCTTAATCTTATCAATCCCGAGCATCCTAAGAAGGCCCGTATGGAGCACAATGTGTCGCATAAGTTCGAGTCTCAGTTCCTCGGTGTCACTATCCCCGAAAACAATTCGGTTATGTTCGGTCCGTTGTCAGGCAGCAAGCTCGGCATCTGGGTAGCTCACGGCGAGGGTCGTTTCAATCTGCCTATGCCGCTTGACAGCTACAATATCATAGCCAAATACAATTATGCTGCTTATCCGGGCAATCCTAACGGATCGCGCGCGTCAGTAGCCGGTATCGCCTCGGCTGACGGCCGTCATCTGGCTATGATGCCTCACCTCGAGCGTGCTATCTTCCCCTGGCAATGCGGTTATTATCCCGTGACACGCCGTGGCGATGATGTGACTCCGTGGATTGACGCATTTGTCAATGCACGTAAATGGATTGAAAATATCAAGAAATAAAGATAATTATACATGGGAGGTTTTTTTGGAGTAGCCAAGCATGATGAGTGTATCAACGAGCTCTTTTACGGCGTTGACTACAACTCGCACATGGGTACTAAGCGCGCGGGCATAGCCACATGCTGCAACGGCATGTTCACCCGCTCGATCCACAACATCGAAAATTCATATTTCCGCTCTAAATTCGAGGGCGATCTTAAAGACTTTTCAGGCAATTCAGGCATCGGTGTCATCAGTGACACCGATGCACAGCCTATCATCGTAAACTGCCATCTCGGCAAGTTTGCCATCGTTACGGTAGGCCGTATAAACAATATCGGAGAGCTTGAGAAGCAACTTCTTGCCAAGGGACATCATTTCTGTGAGCACAGCTATGACATTATCAATCCCACTGAGATGATAGCCGCGCTCATCTGCGAAGGTTCCGATTATATTACCGGTATTCAGAATGTCTACAACCGCGTCAAGGGCTCTTGCTCCATGTTGCTCCTCACCGAGGACCGCATTATCGCTGCCCGTGACAAACTCGGACGTACACCGATCATTATCGGCAAGAAAGAGGGCGCGCATGCAGTGACAAGCGAGACCTGCGCATTCCCTAATCTCGACTACGAGATATGCTACAATGTCGGCCCTGCCGAAATCGTAGAGATTACAGCCGATGGCATCAAGCAGCTCAAGGCACCCGGAGAAAAGATGCAGATATGCTCGTTCCTGTGGGTATATTACGGTTATCCTGTCTGTGAATATGAGAACCGTAATGTCGACAAGATGCGTTATGACGCAGGCCTCGAAATGGGCAAAATTGATGACACTGAGGTTGATTTTGTCAGCGGTGTGCCTGATTCCGGTATCGGAATGGCTCTCGGCTATTCCCAGGGTAAAGGTGTCCCCTATCAGCGTGGCCTTGTCAAGTACACACCCACATGGCCCCGTAGCTTCACTCCGAGCACTCAGGAACGCCGTGAGCTTGTTGCCAAGATGAAGCTCATTCCCAATAAAGCCCTTCTTAAGGATAAGCGAGTTATCTTCTGCGACGACTCGATAGTGCGCGGTACGCAGTTACGCGACAATGTAAGGGGTTTGTTTGATTGTGGAATCAAGGAGGCACATATCCGCATAAGCTGTCCTCCGCTGATCTATCCGTGCCGTTTCCTTAATTTTACCGCATCCAAGAGCGAGATGGAGCTTATAACCCGCCGTATCATCAAGGATCTTGAAGGCGATGCCAACAAGGATCTTGAAAAATATGCCACCACGGGATCTCCTCAATACTGTTGCCTCGTGGAGAAAATCAGGGAAAAACTCGGATTGACCTCATTAAAGTTTAATTCGATCGAGACAATCATCGAGGCTATCGGACTTCCGAAGGACAAGATATGTACTCATTGCTTTGACGGTACAAGTTACGATTAATTTGGCTAAAAGCGAATAAAAACGTATCTTTGTGATATTCATAGATAATATAATCAACTAAATATAAACTAATAACTTTAAATCATGAGTCTAAACATCATTGTGCTCGCCAAGCAGGTGCCTGACACCCGTAACGTGGGTAAAGATGCAATGAAAGCTGACGGTACTATCAACCGTGCTGCTCTCCCGGCGATTTTCAATCCCGAGGACTTGAATGCTCTTGAGCAGGCTCTCCGCCTGAAAGATGCAAATCCCGGTTCTACCATTACACTGCTTACAATGGGACTTCCGCGCGCTTCCGAGATTATCCGTGAGGCTATCTACCGCGGTGCTGACACCGGTATCGTTCTTACTGACCGTGCTCTGGGTGGTGCCGATACTCTGGCAACCTCATATTCACTTGCTCAGGCTGTGAAAAAATTCGGTAACTATGACATTATCCTTGGCGGACGCCAGGCTATCGACGGTGATACCGCACAGGTTGGTCCCCAGATAGCAGAAAAGCTTGGCATACCGCAGGTAACATATGCCGAGGAGATAGTAGACCTGAAAGACGGTAAGGTTACTGTAAAGCGTCGTCTTGAGAACGGTGTGGAGACCGTAACCGCTCCCCTGCCTTGTGTAGTGACTGTCAATGGTTCGGCTCCTGAATGTCGTCCGCGCAACGCACGTCGCATCCAGAAATATAAATATGCCGTATCTCCCAGTGAAAAGGCTAATCTCAGTGACGAGCAGAAGGCTGTGGTTGATGCACGTCCTTACCTTAACCTTCAGGAATGGAGCGCCGAGTATGTCGATGCTGATCCCACTCAGATCGGTCTGCCCGGTTCACCCACAAAGGTAAAGGCTATCGAAAACGTGGTATTCACCGCTAAGGAGAGCCGCACTATCGAGAATAATGATGCAGAGCTTGAAGATCTTATCAAAGAGCTCATTACCAACCATACTATCGGCTAACCATTAAAACGACTTAATCATGACTGACAATAACAATCTTATCGTATATTGCGAATATGAGGATGGAAAGGTTGCCGATGTGAGCCTTGAGCTCCTTACCAAAGGACGCGTACTTGCTGACCGCCTTGGCGTGAAGCTTGAAGCCGTTGTGATTGGCGACGATCTCAAGGGTATCGAGGATACTCTTTTCCCCTACGGAGTTGATGTTGTGTACAAGGTCGAGGACAAGCGTCTCTACCCTTACACCTCCAATCCCCACTCTGCTGTGCTGATCAATCTCTTCAAGGAGATCAAGCCGCAGATTTGCCTTATGGGTGCTACCTGCATAGGCCGCGACCTTGGTCCCCGCGTTTCATCATGTCTTCACAGCGGTCTTACCGCCGACTGTACAGCTCTTGAAATCGGCGACCACAAGGATCCCAAGACCGGCAAGGAATACACTGATCTGCTTTATCAGATCCGTCCCGCATTCGGCGGCAACATCGTTGCTACGATCGTCAATCCCGAGTGCCGTCCGCAGATGGCTACCGTCCGTGAGGGCGTGATGAAAAAAGAGATCAAGGATCCCGCTTACAAGGGTGAGGTCGTAGAGCTTAAGGCTGATGACTATGTTAAGCCCGAGGATTTTGTAGTTGAGATCATTGACCGTCATATCGAGAAGTCAAAGGTCAACATCAAGAACTCTCCTATCATCGTTGCCGGTGGTTACGGTGTAGGCAGCAAGGAAGGCTTCGATCTTCTGTTTGAGCTTGCCAACACACTCGGTGGTGAAGTCGGCGCATCACGTGCCGCTGTTGACGCCGGTTTTGCCGAGCATGACCGTCAGATAGGTCAGACAGGTGTTACCGTACGTCCCAAGCTTTATATCGCATGCGGTATCTCTGGGCAGATCCAGCATATCGCCGGTATGCAGGAAAGCTCCATCATCATCGCTATCAACAACGATCCCAATGCTCCTATAAACACTATCGCTGATTATGTAATCACCGGTAATGTGGAGGATGTTGTGCCGAAACTCATTAAGTATTACAAGAAAAACTCTAAGTAAGCCATGGCTAATTTTTATAACGATAATCCCGATCTTAAGCATCATCTGACCCATCCGTTGATGCAGCGCATCATTGAGCTTAAAGAGCGCAATTATACCGATGCACAGAAGTATGACTATGCGCCTTTCAACTATGATGATGCCATGGACTCTTATGAGAAAGTCCTTGAAATAGCCGGTGAAATCAGCGGCGATATCGTAGCTCCCAACGCTGAGAGTGTTGACCATGAGGGTCCCCACGTGGTTGACGGTCATGTAGTATATGCCGAGGGTACCAAGAAGAATCTTGACGCGCTTGTAAAAGCCGGCCTGATGGGTATCTCACTCCCCCGTCGTTACAACGGCCTTAACTTCTCTCTGGTTCCCTACATCATGGCTGCCGATATGGTGAGCCGCGCTGATGCCGGTTTCGTAAATATCTGGGGTCTGCAGGATTGCGCCGAGACAATATATGAATTTGGTAACGAGGATCAGCGCATGCGCTACCTTCCCCGTGTATGCGCCGGTGAGACCATGGCCATGGACCTTACCGAGCCTGATGCAGGTAGTGACCTTCAGGCTGTGATGCTTAAGGCTACTCCTGACGAGGCCAACGGTTGCTGGCGTCTTAACGGCGTGAAGCGCTTCATCACCAATGGTGACGGTAATATCGCTCTCGTACTTGCACGTAGCGAGGAAGGTACCCGTGACGGCCGTGGTCTGTCTATGTTCATCTATGACAAGAATGACGGCGGCGTAACAGTACGTCGTATCGAGAATAAGATGGGTATCAAGGGTTCTCCTACCTGCGAGCTCGTATTCAAGAATGTCAAGGCTGAACTCTGTGGCTCACGCAAGCTTGGTCTTATCAAGTATGTGATGGCACTTATGAACGGTGCCCGTCTCGGTATCGCCGCTCAGTCAGTCGGTGTTTCTGAGGCTGCTTATCGTGAGGCTCTTTCTTATGCACTCGACCGCAAGCAGTTTGGCAAGGCTATCATCGAATTCCCGGCTGTATATGAAATGCTGTCGGTTATGAAGGCCAAGCTCGATGCTTCACGTTCGCTGCTTTATGAAACCACCCGCTTCGTCGACATGTACAAGACCTGGGAGGATATCGAGCGTGAGCGCAAGCTTGATAAGGAGGAAAAGACCGAACTCAAGTATTACTCTAAGCTTGCCGATGCCTTCACTCCCCTTTCCAAGGGTATGGGTAGCGAATACTGCAATCAGAATGCTTATGACTGCGTTCAGGTTCATGGCGGTTCTGGCTTCATGAAGGACTACGCTTGTGAGCGTATCTACCGTGACGCACGTATTACTTCCATCTATGAGGGTACCACTCAGCTTCAGGTTGTGGCTGCTATACGCCACGTCACCACCGGCACTTACCTGGCCCGTATCAATGAATATGCCGCTATGGAGATCGCCGATGAGTACAAGCCCATGCGTGACACTCTCGTTAAGCTGACTGAGGTTTATGCTGCAGCTGTAGAGAAAGTTACTTCTGCTAACAATTCCGAGTACCTTGATCTCATGGCTCGTCGTCTCGTTGAGATGGCAGGCAATATCATCATGAGCTATCTGCTCATTCTTGATGCTACCCGCAATGAGTCATTCAAGGCTTCGGCTCATGTTTATTTCAACATGGCCTGCGCCGAGGTTACCAAGCACTCTGACTTCATCAATCACTTTGACATCGCGGATCTTGACTTCTACAAGAAGGCCTGATGTTCCGAGTGACACCTTAATAATTAACTTCAGCCCGGAGATTTACTTCGGGCTGAAGCTGTTTTTAATAACCTTACCTCTAAACTGTACACCTCATGCATAATTATGGTCCTGACGCCCGCGGACTTATGAACTTCCTTGACGCGAGCGTATGTAATTTTTTCGCAGTCGATACTCTGCGTCATATACTTGACGATGCCGGCTTTCAGCCGTTGTCGGCCGGTGATGCCTGGTCGCTCGAACGCGGTGGCCGCTACTATATCGTTAAGAACAATTCGGCACTTTTCGCTTTCATCGTAGGTACAGGTGATGCTGCCGACGGTTTCCGTATTATTTCGGCTCACAGCGACTCTCCGGGCTTTCGCATCAAGCCCGATCCTGAGATGCTTACTGACGGAAATATCGTCAAGCTCAATACGGAAGTATATGGAGGCCCGATACTTTATACCTGGTTTGACCGTCCATTGTCGATTGCCGGCCGCGTGATTCTCCGCAGTGACGATCCTCTTAATCCGGTTACTCGCCTGGTAAAATGGGATCAGCCGTTGCTCACCATTCCCCATCTCGCCATTCACTTCAACCGTGCGGTCAACGACGGTAATCACCTTTCACGCCAGAAAGACATGCTCCCCGTCCTCGGACGCATTGATAATGCCGCTGACAAGAAAGGTCTCGTGCTCCGCATGGTGGCTGAGCGGCTTGGTGTATCAGCCGATGAGATTCTGGACTATGACCTGAACCTGTACGATACTACAAAGGCAACTCTCGTAGGCCTTAATCAGGAATTCATAAGTTCGGGCCGTATTGATGACCTCTCGATGGTCCATGCCGCTGTAATGGCATTGACAGAATCTGCAGAGAAGTGTCCCATGACCCGTGTTATTGCGATATTTGACAATGAAGAGACCGGTTCCGGAACAAAGCAGGGAGCAGCCTCACCGGTGCTGATGCATGCTCTGCGCCGTATTACCTCGCAGCTTGGTGGCGATGAGGAGCAGTTCCTCCGTGCAGTTGACAAATCCTTCATGATATCGGCCGATAACGCTCACGGCGTACATCCCAACTATGTCGAGAAGCAGGATCCGACGAGTCATCCTGTACTTGGCGGAGGTCCTGTAATCAAGATCAATGCCAATTGCAAGTACATGACCGATGCAGACTCGGCTGCGGTGTTCCGCTCTATCTGCGAACAGGCCGGTGTGCCATGTCAGTATTTTGTCAATCATTCCGATGTGGCCGGCGGTTCTACTCTCGGTAATATCCTGACGTCACAGATTGATCTTCGCGGAGTGGATATGGGTGCGCCGGTATGGGCTATGCATTCTGCACGCGAGACTGCTTCAGTCAACGACCATCTGGCAACCATCAAGGCTTTCACTCGATTCTTTAATTTGTAATATGTCAAGACTAAAAAATATCACAGGATTAGCCGTCGTGACCCTGCTGGCGGCGGGTTGCGGAAATAAGTCAGCGGATAATGATATCACTACGCTCGATATAATCGGCCACATTGATGTCGCCGACACCGATAATGCTGAAGATATCTTCGAGACAGTGTGGTCGTTTCAGCCCGCGATAACCGATTCTACCCTATTGGATTCTCCATGGATGGCCGGTGTTGACGATAACCGGGTATACCTGTATGAGAATAACAAAGAGAACCGTATGATGGTCTTTGATGCTACCGATGGCAAATGCATCTCATCATTCGATAATACCGGTCAGGGGCCTGAGGAATATACCTCGATGTGGAAAGCATGGAAGACCGTCAACGCTGACGGCTGGACCGTACTGGATGTAAGGACCAAGCGTCTGCTTGTATATTCAATTGACGGTAAATTTGAGCGAAGTATCAGCAATGACAGTATCGATGAGATGCTTCCGTGTGGCGATGGATGGATAGCTTTGAACTCTTTCCTTCGAAGCAAAGATTTGAAGTTATATCAGTATACTGCCGACTGGACGCCTGTCAGGACAATTGATACTGGTATTGAGCATTATGTGCTTAACAATGGTAGCTTCTCGACTCCCTTCCGGACTTATGTATGCGGCGACCGCCCCTATATTTGTGCTGATGACACGCTGTATAGCGTTGTCGGTGATCGCGTCGAGCCTGCAGTCATCCTGAATACCGGAAAATTGCACATGCCGCGTTTTGCTACTTCCCAAGAAAAGCGTGTAGAGCGGGAAAAATATATAAATATATTTTTCTCACATGTCAATGACCGGCATGCCATAGTCGGGTTCCGATATTCAGACACTGCTTACTATCAGGTTTATCGCCTGGCCGACGGAGAAATGATTTTTTCAAAATCGTTTTCTACCTCACATGAAGGTGCCTACGGATTCCCGCTTAAAGTCGATGGATATGAGGTCATCGGTATTCCGGGTGATTACACCGGGAAGGACGACTTCTATTTTAATATTCGGAGCGAAGAGATGGGCATCGTTACCGGCAATGATGACTGTAATCCGGCTATTGTCAAGGTTCGCATAAAAGACTGATATCATAGGACTCCATATGTTTAAACCAAGCTGCTCCTGTACACTTGCTATCGCCATGTTATTGGCCGGATGTCACAGTCGCAATAATGTCGGAAACGACATTGTTACTCTTGACATTATTGATAATATCAATGCCGCGGATACGGAAAATGGCAAAGATGTATTCGAGACCGTATGGACTCTTCATCCTGAGCTGACTGACTCGACTCTGCTTGTCAAGCCCTGGATGGCCGGCATTGACGGCAATCAGATATATCTGTATGAGTCAGGACTTCAGAACCAGCTGATGGTATTTGACATAGCCGATGGTACGTGCCTTCATTCGGTCAATCGCACGGGATCGGGGCCCGATGAGTATTCATCAATATGGAAGGCTTGGAAAACTGCTGGCCGCAGCAGTTGGACAGTTCAGGATTTCCTTACCAACCGTATCTTGGTATACAGCGTTGACGGCCGTTGTGAACAGGTGATGAATAATGACAGTATCGATGAGCTGTTGCCTTGTGGTGACGGGTGGGTCGCTACCCCACGCTTGAAGCAGCACAACATGCTGCAGCTGTACCGCTACACTGATGACTGGCAGCCTTTAGCGACTATTGACTCTGGGATAGAAAATTATGTCATGGACGACGGAGATATCCAGATGCCACCTATCTCCTATATCGTCGGCAAGCATTCATATCTATTTGACAATGATACCCTGTACAGTATTTCTGACAATTCCGTTAAGCCGGTAATCGCCCTGAAAACGGATAAGTTGCACAAACCTCGGTTTAAGACGTATCAGGATGAAAAAGAGCAGCGTGATAAATACATCGAACCGGTCGTAACGATGGTAAATGACCGGCATGCACTCATCATCTTAGTTTACGGTGATAAGTCGGTGTTTCAGGTATACCGGATGTCTGACGGTAAGTTGATCTATTCGAAATCCCTTCCTCTTTCTCAGAGTGGCATCCAGGGCTATTCTGTAACGGTTAATGGTCGGGAACGGTCTGCTGTACTGATGGATTATGCCGATAATGATGCATTCTATTTCATCATACCGAGTGTCGAGATGTCGGAGCTTTCAGATACCGATGAGTGTAATCCCGCTATCGTCAAAGTCCGTATAAAAGACTGATTGCATGAATAGTAATTGAACCCAATGAAAAATGCCATATATCTTTTCAGGTATATGGCATTTTTTGTAGGATGACTTATACAGTTATTTCAGATGTCGCTTGATCCAGTCGAGATGACCGCGCTCGGTCGCGTCGGAGGTCCAATGCTCATTGATAGGAGTTATAAGGGCTTCCTTGGGTGAAGTGATCACATTGTACACTGCATAGCTTGTTGTCGGCGGGCATACATCATCATTGTAACCCCAGGTAATGTAGGTGGGCACCTTGAGGCGGCGTGCGAAATTGACCACATCATAGTAAGCCATAGTATTCAATCTGTCAGGAGTGTCATTGCCGGGAGTACGGAAGAAGTGAGGATAACCTCCGGCACGTCCTGCCTTATAACCGGCCATATCGCTGAGTGCCGGATGATTGGCCACACATGCAGTAGCCCGTGGATCGAGTGAGGCGCCGATAATGGCAAGGGCACCACCCTGACTACCACCCTGGAAGATCACGTTCTTATGATCCCATTCGGGAAGAGTGGTAAGAAAATCTACTACACGTACCAATGAAAGATACACGCGCTTCATATAGTAGTTGTCCTTGTTGTCAAGGCAGTTCTCAAGGTAACCGTTCTCGCGGCCGTTGAAGGCTCGGCTTATCTCACCGAACTGCTCATCGGTCATCTCGGGGTTAAGACCGTGTATCTCCATTTCAAAGCGGATACAGCCGTTCTCGCCATAATAACGGTGACGCAAAGGCTCTTTTATAGTCTTTATTCCGGCTCCGGGAGGACATACGACTATAGGACAAGAATTGTCCTTGGCTCCCTTCGGGATAAACAGATATCCGTAAACCGACTGGCCCTGAGCATTGATCTTAAGATTAACGAGATAGCAGTCCATTTTTTCAGTCGAATACTTAGGCTCAGGGGTCATCGTGTATTTAAGCGGTGTCTTTGCAAGCTCCTCCTTTGCCTGTGACCAGAATTCATCGAAATCAGCCGGCATTTTGGTGTAAGGCTCAATTTTTTCGGGCGAGAACCCTACCTTGACATGATGACGGTAAGTGGTGCCGTCAATATTGGCTGTCAGCTTGCAGTCACGGAAACCGGGTTGCTTCATGGTACCCATATTTATACGGGCTTTGCCGTTTTTGAGCTTCACGGTGCCTTTGGTGTCGCCGGGCATCATATCTCCACCCAGTTCATAACTTACTTCCACCCCGTCAACGGGCATGCCGTATTTCAGGAACTGGATGTCCACGTTGGCATTTTCTCCTGTTTTATACACCCAGTCGGCGTGGTCAGGTACAGTAACCCACAGCACATCGCTGCGGTAGGGATAATTTTCGCCCATTGCTCCGAGCATCGATACTCCGACAAACATGAGCGACAGCAAAAACTTTTTCATTGATGGTTAATGTATTGGTTTTATATCGTTATTGTATTGATTTTCCAAAAGGCATGAATGCCAGGCCGGCCAGTTTGAAGTGCTGCAGTCCGAACGGTATTCCTATGATGGTGATGCAGAACAGCACTCCGAGTCCTATATGGGTCAGCGCTATCGGAATACCGCCTACTATCCACCATATCACGTTCATAAGCAGGCTTAGACAACCGTTGGATGTCGGTGATTTGGTTACGATGGTTCCGAAAGGGGTCAGGGCCACAACAGCGAGTTTGATAGTCTGTAATCCGAATGGTATACCGACTATTGTTATCATCATTGTCACGCTCGACAATACGTATTCGACGGCTATCAGCCAGCCTCCGAATACAATCCATATTATATTGAGTAGCAAGTTCATAATTACAAATATAAGTATTTCTCTCCTATACATCAAAAAATATTTTGGCTGAATGGGAGGAGTTGATTATATTTGTGACATAAACTATTTTGATTATGATACAGGAAATACTACGCCATAACCGTGAATTCGTGGCCTCACGTGCCTACGAGAAATTTATCACGAGCAAATATCCCGATAAGAAGATCGCCATTGTCACCTGTATGGATACCCGTCTTATCGAGCTTCTTCCGGCCGCTCTCGGCATAAAGAACGGAGATGTTAAGATAATAAAGAATGCCGGCGGTGTGATCACCAATCCTTTCGACTCGACAGTGCGCAGTCTGCTTGTGGCAGTCTATGAGCTCGGTGTCGAGGAGATCATGGTGATAGGTCATACGGGCTGTGGCGTTCAGGGCATGGATGCCGAGGAGATGCTTGAGCTTATGCGTCACCGTGGGATATCGGAAGAGCATATTGACCTGATGATGCACTGCGGTATTGATCTCAAGAGCTGGCTTCACGGCTTTGAAGATACCGACGATGCTGTTCATGAGACCGTCGATCTTATCTCCCATCACCCCCTTATGCCCCACGATGTAGTGGTTAAAGGCTATGTCATCGACTCGGTGACCGGTGAACTCCGTCCATTGTAAAATCTATTCATAATTCTATATGAACAACTATTCCAAACTATTGTCGGCTGTCATTATTGCTGTCGGCATATTCGCACTGGGCCTGTGCATCAAGGCCGGTATTGATAATGTCGCTTTCCGCGACCGTAACGTGACAGTACGCGGTCTTGCCGAACGTGAGGTTCAGGCCAATCTTGTCACCTGGCCCATCTCATACAATCTTGTAGGTAATGATCTGCAGTCGCTGTATGACCGTGTCACTTCTACCAATGCCATCATCACCCGTTTCCTTACGTCAAATGGTCTTGACAGCAGTGAGATCTCGGTTAATCCGCCGGATATATATAATTCCGAGGCCAACCGTTACAGCAGCAATATTCCTGCATTCAAGTATTCGGTGAGCTGTACCATTACGGTCAATTCGTCAAAGATCGATACTGTGCGTTCACTGCTTAACCGCCAGATGGAATTGCTGAAAGAGGGCGTTGCATTCAGCAACTCTTATATTAACTATCAGTTTACGGAGCTGAATTCCATTAAGCCTGAGATGATTGCCGAGGCAACTAAAAATGCACGCCTGTCAGCCGATCAGTTTGCTGCCGACAGTAACAGCCGCGTCGGAAAGATCAAGACAGCCTCTCAGGGACAGTTTTCAATTGATGACCGCGATTCAAGCACACCCTACATCAAGCGTGTACGTGTAGTGTCGACTATCGTATATTATCTGGAGGACTAATAAAAAGTGATGGGTGCAGAGTAAAAAAACACGAATTTTATTTGTAGATTAAAATAAAATGCCTACCTTTGCACCATCAAAATGGTGAAATTAGCTCAGTTGGTTAGAGCGTCGGATTGTGGTTCCGAAGGTCGTGGGTTCGACCCCCACACTTCACCCTGGGAGAGCTGAAAGTCAATTGACTTTCAGCTCTCTTTCTTATTAGGCCAATTAGCCTAATATGCCTAATTGGGATCAGCTACAAACAGTTGCACTAATAGGGCCAATAGGGCCAATTAGCCTAATTAGCCCTATTAAAGTGAGTAAGTGAGCATTATGTGGGTGCCGATTTGTTTGCTTGGCCATACATTAATCGACATGTCATGATAACGTGTGGTTCGCCAATAAAAATCCATTCCGGCAGACAGGTATAGCCTTTTCCATATACGGTATTTCAATGCTGTTTCAAGATGATTGAATGTCGCGGTTGATGCATCGCCCTGAATGTTGACCGGTTTGCCATCCGGAGTGGTTGACCAATCTACATTTGCATCATATCCGGTTCTCGTATAAATTTTGTAAAACTGATTGGCTACATTAACAATTAATCTGTTTTGGAACAGCGATGCATCGATGCCGGCCTTTACGGAGAATCCGGATCCCCAATTGTAATTGCGGTGATAGTTTCTGTAGTAGTCAGTCAAAATACCTGCAAGTATCACACCATTGGCATGAACGTAACCATCAAAAACAAAATTAGGAGATGGAACATACTGAGCCATAACTCCGGCTCCGACAGAAGCAGGAGCGCCGAATTTGTATGGTACTACACACGGATACATCAGGTTGGGATTAGATTCGCGCCTTTTGATTGTGTCGGAATCAAAGAAATCGAAATGCTGATACATACCGATGGAGGCTTTGAACTCCTTTTTATCGATTATCTCTTTGGATAATAGGCGTCCCACAATCTCAGCCCTGCTTAGAAATGGCTGGGTCTTGATCCCCTGAAGTTCCATCAGAAAAGAAAAATAGTCGTATGGTGTCCTGGTCTCTTCGGCAAACTTATCACCATATTCAATGTTGATTTCCGCTGCGGCTCCAGCTCTCGTTGCCTCATCATTGTCCCATAGGGAAAGTATTCTACTGCCTAATGACACATCAATACTTATCGGCGGAATACCAAATCTTCTGCCGGAGGTTGTACGGTGCTTCCAGGCATCACCTGTTATTATTCGTGTCAGTCCACGCATGGGATTTACCACAAAAGCAGCAGCCTCTCTACCAAATCTTTCTCCACCGCTGCTACGGTCATTCAGTATAAGGTCAGATGTGCGGTATAAGACTTCGCCAATAGCGGCTCCTCCTACCGGAGTGGCGATAATATCATTGGTTGATGGATATTCACATTCCATAAACATCTCCCAGATGGCACTTCCCCCTACGGCAAACAACTCCGATTGCCAGAAGTTGAAGCCGTTGGAACGTCCTGCATTGAAAAATATGCTGCCATTGTAAGGATGATCAAACATGTTGGTATGCAGGTGGTCGTTATCCCATTCAAAGCCGTGCCTGAAATTCTCTTTAATAGTGTTCCAGGATATACGGGCATAGTGACCGTTAAGAACGTAACGATCAAACGACCATAATCCGATATTGAATCCGACGGTCTCAGCTCCGGCTATCCAGAAACGTTTCTTTTGCAAGCGTGCAACATCTGTACTGTCAGGCAATACAGGACGGGAGACAAGGTGACGATAATTCCATTCGTCATGCTGCCATGAAGTAACAGATTGCGATTCAGCCTTCTGTGCGGAGACGAGGAGAGGTAAAAATAATATTATCGTGATTAATGTCGCTCTCATATAGCCGTTGTTAGTCAGTTCAAGCCACCTCAATTGTTCGTGAGGCGATTTGAATTAGCAAAGTTACAGCCAATAATTATAAAAACTATCAACAAATGTTGATGCTAAAGGATTTTAACACTATCGGCAGTCTTTTTATGCATCCGGCTAACGAGAATCGGGATAAAATAAGACATCATCCCAGAGCTGTAATCTCTTTCTGGAGGATGTCGAGGAAACGGGCGGCATGTGCGCCATCCATCTGTGTATGATGAAACTGAAATGACACTGTGAGCTTTGTCCTGAGAAAGGATCTGCGGTAGCGTCCCCATATCATGAACGGGTTATTGAATATGCCGCTGTACATCCCTACCGCTCCGTCAATATTATATCGGGCCAAGGCTGATGTGCCGATGACCATTCGGTCGGGAATATCATGGTTGATTCCCGAGGTTGCAACCTGATTGGTTAGCCGCAGGTAATCGGCATTAAATTGGTCAATGTCAGGCGAAAACGGAATATCACATGACGCGACTTCGCCATCACGCCTCAGCACTATCGTGTTGACAGCAAGCGAATCGTAGCGCATAAGCTTGCCATCGACCGGCAACATGAAAAACTCTTTGATCTGTGATGCTGACTGACCGATGCACCAGCACATAAGCATATTGAACTTTAGTCCGCGTCGACGACTCACTTTAAGCAATCGCGTTACATCCAATGTCTTAAACAGAGTCACCATAGGCATCGGTGAATTCATCCACATTTCGAAAGCATACTTCCGGGTGGTGTCTATAGGGTTTACTTCCTGCATTTTTTATCGCAAAATTATGCTATCGATGATTAATGTGATAGAATAAATGCGACATTATTGCATTAACGGTTCGGTAAACAGATCAGAATATGGAGCAGTGTATTTTATTAAACTGGCAGGTGTGTCGCCACTCATCGATTTGAACTCACGGATGAAATGTGACTGGTCAGCATAGCCGCACATGTAGGCTATTCCGGCATAATCACGGGATCCGTGTTGCATATACCACAGTGCCCGTTGAAATCTTACCACGCGGATATATTCTTTGGGCTGCATGCCCACGTATTCATTGAAAATACGGCCGAATTGCCTTTTCCCAAGACAAGTTACCTCCGCAAGCTGACCTACAGTCACTGAATGATCCGTCATAAGGCGGCATATTGAGGCACTGACACGACTTGAGCCTGATGATGTGCTGACTCTGTTCAATAACCATTGCTCGATAACGGCTATGGCTCCCCTATCGTCATCTCTGTCTAATATACGGTAAGATAATTCATTGAGTGCATGGTTCCCGAGATCATAACCGGATATTTCCTGATTATAAAACGTCGAAGGCGGTGCACTGATAAACGGCATTATGGCGCCGGGATGAAATACAACCACAATTGAATCCACCGGAGCATCCGAGGCAACATGTGAAGGAAAGTTTACCTGACCGCTGATTGTAAACGGATGCTGTGATGCACCAAGCTCAGGAATGTGAAACGGCGCCATGCGGTGGAAAATTATCTGAGGACAACCTATGGGATAAGTCGGGACGCAAAATCCACTGCTACTTTTCACACTCCAGTAATATCTGATATATTGCCGCAACTCTTCTCGCGGTCTGTAGACCCTAATGTTCATTATAATGAAGCGCGGAATGCTTTAGTGCGCACCTTGAAGTTATGGCGAAGAGATTCACTATAGGCCCACGGCTCGATGCCATGATAATCTCCTACGTTGAGTATATCCAGGATATTAGGGAGATAGCTTCCATCGTAACCGTCAAGAACCAGTACGTTAAATTCGGGAGACAGCGTTACGGTTACCGTGTCGTCAAGTATCGCCGGCGTGGCGTCAGTGCGCCAATTTACAGGATTGATGCACATGACATTAGGTGACGCAACCACAGATTTTACGAATTTCACATCCGACACAGAGTTATAGCAAATGGTCACTCCGGTATCATCTTCATGTTCTGCCGCCTTGATCCAGGGAGCGATCTTTATGTCATCGGGAGTGATCTTGTAGCCAAGTACATATGCGGCGACCATCCTTGTCCGATCCTCTTCAGGCATAATTTTCATCAGTTCAACCACTGATTTGGCACCTTGACTGAAGCCGGCGAGAATAAACGGACGTCCGGCATTGTAATGTGTCCGGAAATACTCGTATGCGGCCTTTACATCGGTGAAAGATACACTGAAATAGCGCTGTGCAATGGTATCTTCATTGAGAGTCGCCCATGAGTCAAGAGTGATGTGTCTGTAATATGGCGAATAGAAATTATTGCCATCGGCCATATAATCAGCCACTCCGCGCATCTCCGTCGCCATGTCATCGAGATGATTCTGATTGTTTACGTCAGCATAATGGCATATCACGCCGTCAGCTGTTGTCCAGTCATATTCCCAGGTTGACGGAATATAAAACACGTCAGCACCGGTACCGTCTTTATCATTAGCATAGACGACCCACATTGACTCTTCGGAATAATCCCTCGGCGCCGGAATATAACAGGATTCATGAGCAGGATCATTATCGGAACTGCATCCCGCTAACATCCCCACCAAAACAACCAACAAACCTACTGCTAATTTATCTGACATCACTCTCATATTGAAATAACGCCCATCCCACCCCTTTATTGCTCTTTCCGTAAGAGTATAACACCTCTGATTGTCGTAAATCTAAAATATACATTTATACTTTTACAAATTTAGCTATGAATCTAAATTATACATTAATGATTTTACCTAATATCCATTTTTATAACCGCGGATTATTTTAATGCTCGATGAAATCTTTATTAAGGGCTAAGCTTCATAAAACAGCGACGGCAACAGGAGGTGATCCTCTGTTGCCGTCACTGTTGTCCGGGCTACGAATTGTTAGTGCAGGAGTCTGTCGATTATATTGGTCTCTGCGATGAGTGATTTCCAGGCGTCGATATTGTTGATGAAAGTCAGCTCAGGATAACCTATCATCTTTCCTACTTCCTTGAGCTGGGTGCTGACCCAGTATCTGTGTGTTGCGAAAAGCGTGGCTCTTCCCCGTTCCAACAATGGGAAAAGATATTTTTCGGAATCCTCGTATCCATTCAGAATTTCCATAGCGTCCTTTTGAAGCGTAACCTTGACCTCTTTTCCAACAAGTCGCTTGTTGTAGACAAGTGTGTCTCCTTGGATATTCTCTTTGGTCAGGTGTGCAACATCGACCAACTCCATTCCACGACAATAGAATGCAAACATGAACATGTCGCGTACCAATGCCAATCGGTCGTTGTCTTTGAGGTTAAGCCGAGCAATCTTTTTCATCAACTTAATATCAAATGGCTTTTTTGAAATAGCGGTCTTTGAGGTAACCGTTGTTTTGACAGGCTTAAACCATTCTGATGTCGCATTGCAAAAGCCCTCGTTCTTAGCTTTGAAAAGTAGCGTACGCAGCATGGTCAGATAATAAACCTGTGTGCTGTCCTTGTACCCTTTGTGCTTAAGCCATTCTGCAAAATTAAGCACAAAGGTTTCCGACACTCGCTTCCAGGGAATATTTTCGCTGCCATAAAACTCTCCTAACTCATTCTTGAGAAAATTGTAGCTCCGAGACGTACTTATCTTATTCTCACTTCGCTTAAGCTTAGAGTTGTGAGCCACATATTCATATAGATTGCCGGTATAATCCGAGGCTTCAGGCAATGCCGGAACACTTGCTCTAAAGTAATTAGTGAACTGACCACCAATTGCTGGGAAAGACAAACTGCTCACGGCATCTGCATAGCTCTCCCCTTCCGTAATTTGTTGTAACGGTAATTCGGGAAGAGAGTCAACCTTGATTTTCAGTCTATTATTTCCCATATCTTGTAGTCATTGCAACTCAATGTTGTGATTGTAGGAACGACTTTAGCACGGCATACATGTTTTGAACCTGAGCAGTGTAATGCTTGACGCTAAGATTATGTTCCTCAAACTTCTGAAGCAAAAACTTGGCATTAGCCGTATCTCCATACTGTGCGCAGAAATTGGCGGTCCATAGCGTCGGATAAGCCAATGAACGATCATAGTTAAAGTGTTTAAGGAATGATTTAAGTTCCGCTAAATAATCTTTTACATTCTGTTCTTCAGCAGTGACTCTTGTGATGGCGTCAGTCAGCCCTTTTGCAACATGGCCCGTTTTCAGTTCTTCCCCTTCCATGGTCTGCAATCCGGCTTTCAATACCAGAAATTCATCTATATAGGACATTAGGGAGTGGATCAGTTCTGACGTCTCATCGTTCTTCCTGCATAGAGAGATTATGGCATGGCTCGACGCAATCAACTGCCGAGCATACTCATCAATCGAACCGCCTAAATATACGCCTATCTGAGCATAAGCGATGATAAGCCGGTATGCATCTCTCTTGCGATAGAGCAGGCAGTCATTAAGTTGGAAAATCTGTGCTTTGAAAGAATCCATGTACTGGGCTCCTAACAGGTATGCCTCTCTCATCAGTTTGGTTTCCTGTTTATTATACAGATGAAGTCCGTAGAGGCGATCCACGTCATTGACTATCCGAACCAACATTTTTAAATATTCAAATGCTATCTCCTCCGAATAATTCAAATAAGTCGCAGCATTGTTGAAGACGTCATTGGTTATTTCTTTCCACCCGTAGTTAAGTTCAATATATAGTGGTATGATACGGAGTTTAAACCGGATTCGTGACTCCTCGTCTTTCACCATCTCTTCTAATTTCTTCAATACCTCATCAAGATATGACCGAATGGCATCAAGATCATTATGACGTCTGTTGTAAAACAGCTCAATATCTCCAAGGTTGAGATATTCTTGAAAAGACCGTGGTTTACGTTCGGCAATTAATGCCCGTACTTTAGCGATGCCGGCAGAATTGTTGGTAATGTCATACCGATACATCATGGCATCAAGCATTTCCCATGGTATAAGCGTCTTATCTTCTACAGCCGTTACATAGGTCTCTATTTTCGAGAATACCGCGTCAATAGCTATCGAGTCTCCGCTAACCATAGCGGAATGATAGAGATTGTTGAGAAAAAGAGGATATTCCTTATCTTTTTCAGACAGCTTGGTCTTTATGGCGGTGTTCAGATAATCTGTCATCTCTCTTGATTGATGGGAGATGCTTAGAGTAAGACTATGGAGTTCTTTATAAGAAGAAGTGGATTTATAGTCGGACAGAGAAGCTAAAGCCTCGTTCAGCTTTTTTATCGCACCGATATTAAATAAAATTATAAGATTTGGCAGAAGGAATTCCCGGATTTCCCATTCATACAGATTGCTTTTAAGAAGGCGGTCAATCAATTCAAACCGAGCAATATCTCGTTGTCGCAGTGGAGCATTTTTAGCAGTTTTGACGAGGTTATTGAAATAATTCCATCTATAGCCATAATACCCTAAAGGAAGTAAACTGAGGAGTAGCCACCAATATGAAAGGTCAAAAGTATAGACAACCGTTCCTGTCACAAGGATAAAGGCAAGTGAAGCTCTTGCGGAATTGTTCCCCAGCCTGTCTTTCCTTTTTAATGGCTTCCATACAAATGAAAGAAGCATGGCAATAGCACTGATTGCCAACTCTACGATAGCTACTTCTTTTGATAGTAACATTAGTATTTTTACTGCTAACGATTGCCTC